>JBQGDD010000423.1:0-33905 GCA_052038845.1 Dyadobacter sp.
TAAGGGTATTTCTATTTTTTCACTCATATAGAATCATAGTATAGTCTTTCGTAGGTCATACTATTTTTTATATAATATTTTTAAAGGTGGCGGTCCCTCATTTTTAACTTTTTCTATAGCTTCTAACCAATACTCCCAAAAAGCTGTGTCTGCCGGGGCATTATCCCGCAGCCAGTATTCGCCACCACTTAAAATATCTGTCAGGTCATTAGAACCTGTCGCTTCATAAAAAGCCTGTAGCATATATAGCATAGCTTCATAGCCTTCTTTTTCAGTAATAGTATCCTGACTAAATATTCTCCCTAGTTTATCTATCTTTCCTTCAATTTTCAATTTCATTACATATTTATTAGAAAAGTCTTAGTTAACCCCCACCCAATTTTATAAGAATGATAAGAGGAATAATTAACACTATAAAAATCATCATTAAAAATCTGGAAAGCCTTATAGGGTTATTTAATTCTTCTTTTGTAATAGACTTATGTTTGTTTCTGTAAAGTATATATACAATAAAGAGCCAGGTTGCTACTAAAGGCATATTTAGAAGCTTGTTTGAAGAATTGTCCTGACTAAAGGGACGTAAAATTTTAAAATCGAAAAGAAATTCAAAAACTGAAATTAAGAATAGCAAATGTATTCCCTGAATTGCACAAATAATCAATATAGTATTAAATGCCGCTTCAGGATTTTTTTTGCTTTTAAAAAAAACGTAAATTTTTTTATATAAATAAATATACATATTAATCAAATAAAGATTCTGTTATTGATTTGCCTGAATAAGCATTCCAAGCCAGGTCAGCAACAAAATATGTTCCGCCTATTAAACCTGCAGCCCATCCAACAGGCGTAAACGAAAGAGCGGTCAAGCCGCCAGTAATAAGTAAATCGGCTGTATGGTGGCCTTGCCAACCATTTTGTAACCCATCTAAAACAGTTGCACCTGCACTGATAAAAGTAAGGAGATTTCCTACCTTACCTATAAGTTTCATGGAACTATTAAACTTTGCTTTGGCAGCCTTGATATCAGTTTTGCTATGCCACCTTCCTCCATGATAGCTCTGTTTATATGCTGTTCCATTTGAATGACGAAAATAACCTCTATCATACAGATTTAGGGAATTAAACCATCTCGTATCTATATACAAACTTCCGGCACCAGATGTAATTTGTAACAGGTCATAAAAAGTTGGAGGTTGATTTTGTCCACTTCCTGATCCTCCAGACGCTGCAACTCCTGCTCCACCACCGCCTCCGGAGAAGCCTGAAAATGAATAATTACTGTATAGTGTATATACATGAGGTGATGAACTTGATGTAGTTCCACCTATAACAAGCTCAATCATCCATTGACTACCGTCTTCTTCCACTACTCCAGTAAGATATGGGTCAATACTTCCTAGTCCACCACCAGGATCACCACTAACACTTCTACCATCCGGATCAATAAATATAACAGGATTATTAAGAACGTAATTATAAGGTGAGTGACTAGTGTATAGTTCTGCTAAAGGATCCACATTCAGCCATCTGCCTAAAGCAGGGTCATAATTTCTCCATCCATAATCATACCAGTTTAACGTAAGTTCATCCTGCCACTCCTTATTGTTATATTTTAGCTTTTGCGCTGCGTCGCTTCCTAAACCAAGTACTGTAGACCCTAATAAATTATGTTTAAGCCCAAATGGGTAATAGGCATTTTCTTCAATAATTTTTAAATCGCCTTGTGTATCTTTAGTATAGCTTACCCTAACATTACCTAAATGATCTTTATACTGGTAAACATAGGTAAAGTTAGTTCCTTCTTTAGCAACATATCCTTTTTCGGTAGCAAAATATTTAAGAGTATTAGCTCCTCCTGTATTATTCTGCTCATAAACATAACCGTCATTATACTCAGTTATAGTAATATTGCCTCCATTAACAACTGTTTTTTTTAGTTTTGTTCCTAAGCCATCATATACATAATCTATATATTTTGTAGCGTTAAATGTAACTCGCGTTGGTAAATTTAAATGATTATATGTTATAGCTGTTATGCCCTTATTAGCATCAGTAATCATATTACCGTTAGCATCATAAGTATACTCTGTTGAAGTAGTTGCACCATTATTGAACCCATCATTCCCAGCTGTGTCATGTACAGCTTTAAGTTTATTAGATGCCGTATTATAGCTATAACTAAGATTGTCTATCAAACCATAACTTGTACCGTTTTGCAGCCCATAACGTTCTAATGCAGTTATATTACCATTCATATCATAGGCTACATTTTCAGTAAAGTTTTCTAACGAAAGTTGAGGTACATTTGGCGCAATATAGTTTGCTTCGGTTAACCTGTTCAGGTGGTCATAATTATAACTGTACTGCCTTTTATTATTATCTGTTTGGCTCCGCCAGACTGTTTCTGCAATATTCCCATTAAACAAGGCAGTTGACTGTGCATTATCAGTAGTGTTATAATTTATTTTATAGGCAAATAAATCATTGGTTAACACTTGGTCAGGATTATTGATAGACTTAAGCCATCCCCTTACATTATAATCATAATCTACCGTTTGCCATGAATTTAATGAATTATGCACAGGGATCAGAACAAATGTTGGGAATGTTTCTCCAACTTTTTCCTGAACGAGGGCACCTAACTCATCATATTTTTTTGAGGAAATCAATTGTCGCGTGCCGCTATCATTAAGATTTTGAAGATGCAGTAAGGGTCTGCCTGCAAAATCATAAGTATAAACATCTCTTACTTTTAGTATATCCGCTCCTTTTTCATGTATTGTTTCAGTTTCAAGCACCTGCCCTGTAAAATTTAATTTAGCCGTAACAGTGTTTTTTGTATTATTAAAATAACTGTTATTATTTTTTGCCCACACAACTCTTCCCTTAATATCATAGGCTATAACTGTAGTTATCCAGCTATTTGTATTTAAAACCCTTACCTTACTACCAGTTGACATTTCTTTATTCGCCGTACTTATAGCGTGATGTGGTGTAGAGGCAGGTACTGTAATCCCTGCCTTGTCAAACTCATGGTCATCATAATAGTTAACTGTATGTACAGTAATGTTAGTTGTAGGAAATGCTGCCTTAGTGTAATAGGAATTAAGCCCCGGCTGGGTCATCATTAAAGTTGCATTAGTGGTTTTTTCTTCTGAAATAACAGTAGCATTATTCAAAGTATTTTGAAGGGACTCACGACTGGCAGCAGAAGTATATTCTCCATTATACACAACTCTGTCCCATTTATCATACTTCACAAATGACCATTTTTTTGTTGTCTGACTCCTTTGGTTTGCGTCTTGTGTTAAAACAGGCCTGTCTAACTTATCATATACAATATATTCAATTCCCTTATCGGGAGTTTGCTTTTCAATAACTCTATTACGGTGATCATAAGAATATTTATAACATAAGCCATCTAGAACATCACTATTAACATTATATGTTATTCCTTCTAATGTAACTGTTTCTATCACTATTGTAGAAGATGCTTTAGGAGGAATAACAAAAGTAAGGTTGCCAAACTTATCATATACATAATATGTATCGTGATGAATATTATTAGTGTAAGCCCTTTTAAGAATTAACTGACCTTGTTTATTAATAAATTCTTCTGATGTATTATTAACCCCATCACCACTTGTCCAGTTTTCATTTTTTAAAACGTTTCTATATAACTGTCCCGCTGCGTAAGCAGCATTCACTTTTAATATAGGTTGTTGAGTATTATTGCTTTCAAAATTAACAGAAAAGCTGTACACTCTTGTAGATCCAAAAAAAGTATATGAGTTAGAATCATATTCGTATCTTATAGTATGATTATTTGCTAATGCCCAATCACTACCAGCCGAGGCCTCTTTAAGTACTCTACCCAATGGAGATGCCTCAATCTCGATCTCTTTGTATGGGTTTATAACTGTAGTAAAATCATCACTATATTTATTTTGATAATAACTATTCAGGTTTGTTATAGTCATATTATTATCACGATAATTAGGGGAAACCGCACTATTAACATCTGCCAATGGCATATATTTTTTGGTTAGCCTACCATCTTCATCATATATTATAGGAGTAATAATGTCTTTACCAGTACCACCTGCTTTAACCGACACTGATTGCATTTCTCTTCCCAAACCATCATAATATTTTACATTAACAATAGTATCAGATGAATTTATATTCCCTGTAGAAGGAGATTTATAAACTTTAGTTTTTACATAGTTTTGATTTCTGCTCTGGCTAAAAACTGTAAGCGGAAGTAGTAAAAAAATTAAGTAAAGTATATTTTTCATTTAGTTAGTTAGCTTTGTTATTGTATTGATTTTCAGTAATTATATTACCCTCATGATCTTTAACAAATTTGACTTTGTTATTCTCATCGTATTCATAAGTTACTTTGTAACCGTTTGGATCTGTAATACTTGTAACACCTACTAAGGGTCTATATGTATATGTAGTTACCATAGCCGAACTTAACTGCGATGAGTTCCTTAAATCATTAAGTCTCGATAAGAGTAAACTTTCATTTCCTGCATTTGAAGCTAATATAGCCCGATCCATCAAACTTGATGGTATTTGAGTATGGCTAATTCCTTTAATTTCAGCAATCACTTGGCTATTATTATACCCCCAGATATATGATGTTTTTATTCCGCTTTCATTTTCGGTTTCTAATGGATGCGAGTATCTGTCATAAAGATTAATTTTTGTCCTCGTTTCTAAAGTACCCTCACCTTTACTAAACTGTATCATACTTGGTAAAAAAGATTGATTAATAACAGTTGAGGAACCTGGAGTAGTCCATGTGTCATTATATATGACTTTAGTTGTAGATAATAGATCATCATTTTCAAGAGTTTCTATATAATCAATCTCATCTATTCTATTATCTGAATAAGAGGAATTTCCCACATGATAATGATACTTAGTAACATTTTCTTTTGATGAATTGCTAGTAGTGCTTACCTTTTTGGTAAGTTGCATTTTAGAATTATATACTAATGAATCTTGCTTTATTAAAGTTGCGGAAGGAAAATATTCTAATGTCTCAATTTTTGAAGTTCTTGAAGAGCCGCTAATTATTCTAATACCTCTATCAGTGTCCAATTCTGTCGACGTAGTTTGCGAATCATAGCCATATCTAACTTCTTTTTGAAGAAAATTTTCATCATTATAAATTTTCATATTTAAAACCTTTCCAAATCTGTAATCAGTACTAGAAAAATCTGAAGGCTGATCAATATCATTTATAAAGCTGTAAAGAATTTTACCATTACTTCCTGTCTCATAAGTTGTTACATATTTATACCAAACCGATGTACTTAAACCATTATTAACCCATTCCCTAACCAAAGATCCACTGCTTCTGCTTGAATCGGATGGTAAACTATAGTCGTAAGTTATCTCTCTAGCCGGAACATTAGAATTGTTTGACGATTCATAATAATCTTGTGGGACACCACCATCAAAAAAAGCGATATTTTTAATTCTCAAACCTCCGCCATACCACCACTTATTAACTACCTGATTATTGTTAACTCTATACAGCCTTACACTTCCAGTAGTATTACTTGTATTTGTCATCTGTATAGTATATGTTCCTGGTTGGAAAGTATATAGCCATCCTCTACAATTATTTTGGTCATTACCATAATTACTACCACCATAAAAGTGCCTTATTACAGTAGTTCCCTGCCGTAAAGAAAAATTAGGAGCACCATATAATGGTTGTCCATCCACTATAAAGCCAGTATCATATCTTTCGCCATCAAACCTAAGATATAGAGAAGTGGTTTCTGTGAAAGTTAAAGTCATTGGTTGTGGTGATAATGACGAGAAATGCTTTGAACCATGAAGGGTTTCTGCGAAATTATATTTATTCTCAGGCAAAGACATATTGGTATAAAAAGCTGGATCTGTATAATATCCAAGCCTGGGACTATATTTTAAGTCTAATGGTCTACCATACTGATGTGAATAAGTGTTGGATTCAAAATTGTAAATTACAGAACCTCCAGATGGTAGTATCATTTTTTGTAAAACCCCTACATTACAATTTTCAATATCAACAATCTTACTCGCCGGATTTTCTGAAGGACAATATTCATTTATAAGACTTGGATATCCCCATTCATCATGGTCCAAATTTAAAATAGATTGTTCTCTACCAGTATAAGCTGTCTTATAAAACATTGTATAGGCTTCAGTATTAATCCCATCAAAATCACTGGACTCTACCTTATGCAAAAGCATGCTTTTTAGATTTACATGATATTGATATGATAAAGAAAATCTTCGTATACCTTCTGAAAAATAGTCCTTTACCTCAACATTATTCACAAACAACCAATTATCATAGTTTGGATTTACACTAGTATTAATATTTAAGACACCAAAACCTGGAACATTTACTTTATTTAAAATACTATATGTATTTTTTTCAGAACCAATATGATAAGGCTCACTTCTCTGATAAGTATCATAACTAAAAGTAGCTAATGTTTGGTTATTATTATCTACAATTTTAGTTATTTGGTACCCATAAATCATTTTACTGCGATTCCCATTAAGTCCATTGACATAAATATAATCATCCATTGCAGTAAAATAATATATATATCCTTTCTTATCGTAAATCTTAAATCCAGATATTAGTGATGTAGAACTATCATAAATAACATTGCCTTTTAGCTGACCCTGATCACTCTCAGTAAAAAAGGTAGTTTGATTAACCAATTGTTCATCTAAATTAAAATCTCCATGCTGTCCCATAAAACTATATGAAAAAAATTTCTTGCCCAAAGAGACCCCGTCCATCGGTAGGTGACAATAAATTGCCCCCATATGGGTAATATTCCAACCACGCCCGGCATCACCAGATCTTCTTCTACCATTTGATATTGAAGAGGGATGATAATTTAAAGACATATTAATATTAATATCTTTTGACCGTGTAGGCATTGAATATATTGGTACAGAAATCTGTGGTATTCCAGTTGAGAGATCTACAGGGTATGACTCAAAGATTGCCGAAGATGATACACTAGGGCTTAAAGGTACTTGACTAAATAAAAAAATGGGAAAACAATAAATTAAAATTAAGTACAGTAATTTAATTTTCATAAGAAATAATTTAATTTTATAATTAAATAAATGGCTTAGGGCGAACACAAAAAGCTATAAATTGAGTGCAATATTAATAAAAGCATATATCTAATTTTATGTTAATATATTTTATAACATTTTTTTAACATACTGTATTTAATATTTAGTTAAAAAACTATTATTGACTACTGAATAAATTAAAATTTTGCTGTAAGTTATAACTAATACCTATTCCTAAACCATACCTTTTGCCATTCCCTTTTAAGGATAAGGAAAGTTACCTGTTCTGCGAGTTCGGCAAGGTCGCTGCCGTTTAAAGATTTAATTTCTTTTTCGGGTACATCTATTATATATAGTAGATTTAGGTACTCGGCAAATTTATACTGTATAAGGCTGTACACTTTATCCTGCACACCCAGCTTTAAAGTAATAGGAGTAACACTGCTGTCAAAATCAACCGATTCATTAGCCAGTGTAAAGTCTTTATTAACCTGCTCAACAAGTTTGGAGTATAACTGCTCCTTTTGCGCTTCACTCAGCAGCAGATCCGTATTTTCAGGCGCTATAAAGGTCATACTTTACGTTGCATAAGGTTTTCGCCAAATTTTCTCAGCAATAATTTTTTATCGGCTTCAATATCCATTTTTTCGAGTGTGGCAAATGCCTTAAAAGTATAATCTTCAATAGCATTTTTTGTTGCTGCATCAGCACCTGACTTCACAAAAATATCTTTAACTGCTTCTATTTTATATGTATTATCAGCAGACTGGGAACTGAACCATTTTAAAAGTTCTGCTTTGTGTTCCTTGGCATTTTCAAGAGCTTTGAGGTAGAGGTAGGTTTTCTTGTTCTCTATAATATCTCCGCCAACCTGTTTGCCAAATGTCTCGGGGTTACCAAAAGCGTCAAGATAATCGTCCTGCAACTGAAATGCCAGCCCCAGGTTTAACCCAAAGTCATAAATCAGGTCGCAGTTATCCTGAGTTGTCTGCGCTACAATTCCACCCATTTTCATGGCTGCCGCTACAAGCACCGCAGTTTTATACTCAATCATTTTAAGGTACTCGGGTATGGTTACATCATCCCTTGTTTCAAAGTCAACATCCCACTGCTGCCCTTCACACACCTCTAAAGCTGTTTTACTGAACAGTTTTGCAAGCGACTGAAATATTACAGGTTCATACTCCTCAAAATAGCGATACGCCAGTATAAGCATGGCATCGCCGGAGAGTATCCCGGTATTTATACCCCACTTTTCATGTACCGTTTCATTACCCCTGCGCAGCGGCGCATCATCCATAATATCATCATGTACCAAAGAGAAGTTATGAAACATCTCTACCGCTATTGCCGCCGGAAGTGCCTTGCGGCAATCGGCGTTAAATGCGTCAGCAGCCATAAGGGTAAGCACCGGGCGCATACGCTTACCTCCAAGCGATAGTATATACTGTATAGGCCGGTAAAGGGTAATGGGTTCTTTTACAAGGGAAAGGTTTGATAGATAATCTGAAATTATCTGTTGGTACTGCGCTATGGGCTGCATGAATTTTTTTTGCTAAAATAATTTATTCCGCAGTGTTATCAAAGTACTATTTTTTACAAAAACTCTGGAAACTATTTTTGTATTAAAAGTTTCCGCTGTACATTTGCGGCAAATTTTAAAGAGGACGATGAAAGAGGATATTTTAAAGAAAGCAACAGAAATGTTTCTTGCTCTGGGGTTTAAAAGTGTAACGATGGATGATATAGCAGCAGAAATGGGAATTTCTAAAAAAACGATATACCAGCACTTTGCTACAAAAACAGATTTGGTTGACGCCAGCTCTATGCACCTGTTTGAAATTATATCATGCGGAATAGATTCTATAAGGGAGCAGGACAATAATTCTATTGAAGAAATTTTTGTGATACGTGATTTTATGATGCAACACTTAAATAATGAAAGCACATCACCATTTTACCAACTACAAAAGTTTTTTCCAAAGATTTTTAGTTGCCTGCGAGCAAAGCAGTTTGAAAAGATGAACGGCTGTATGAAAGAAAACCTGCAAAAAGGTATAGATAAGGGATTATACAGACCAGATATTAATATAGAGTTTATATCCCGCATTTATTTTACAGGATTAACAGGTATTAAGGATAGTGATATATTCCCCCCTGCCCTGTTTGATATACAGGAAACTGTAAAACAATATTTAGAATATCATTTAAGAGGTATTGTTACAGTTAAAGGCACAGTCATACTCGAAAAAAACATACAACATAATAAATCTAAAAATTAACCAATATTTAACATTGCGGTTGTTGAAAAAGGCAGTAGATTTGCATTGACAAAAATGTCAAACAAAAAAGTTAAACAAAAATGTCGGCAAAGAAAACAGATACAGCTACAGAGCAATTAATAAAAGATACTGCAAAGCGTGTGTTTTTTGGCGAGGGGCGTTTTAACGCAACCACGCAGGAAATTGCTGATGCAGCAGGAGTAAACCGTACACTGATAAACTATTATTTCAGGTCGCGCAATAACCTATTCGATATTGTTTTTGAAGATGCGCAGAAGAAAGAGTATGAGCGTACGCAAATGATAGCAGATTCTGAAGAGCCACTAAAGGAAAAACTGACTGCCTACCTTGACCTGTTTTTTGAACAGGCTAAAGAGTACCCATATCTTGAAATTTATATAGTAACTCAAATGAATCAGGGTAGCTGTTATAAAGACCCGCAAATGATAAATGAATTACTGGGCAGGTTTTATGAAGATATAAACTCTGAAATGGAAAAAGGAAATATCCAAAAAATGCAGCCACAGCAGTTTGTTATCAACTTCATATCACTGGCTACTTTCCCCGTATCAATGAGGCCTTTAATGGAGCAGTCTATGGGGTTTACTAAAGAAGAATATGACAAACTGCTGGAAGACAGAAAAGAAATTATATTAAAAATGCTTTTTAAACAATAATCATCAATCAATTAATAACAGTTTACACAATGAAGACCATGAATAATGTAAAAAGTAATGTTTTAAAAAAACTTGCTTTACTAATGGTACTAATGGCAACACCTTTACTGCACGCACAGCAGGAAGAGCTTACGCTGAAAGATGCCATTACCTATGCGCTGAAAAACAAGGCTGAGGCTAAAAAAGCCAAGCTCGCCGTAGAAAACAGCGAGTACCAGATACAGGAAGTACGCTCCAGGGCTTTGCCCAACATTAGCGCCAGTGGTAACCTTACTTACAACCCTATACTGCAGCTTAATGCCCTGCCGGGAGATTTTTTTGGTGCGCCTGGTACTACAATACTTGCTCCACTTGGGCAGGAATGGGTATCTACAGCAGGGGTAAATTTAACCCAAACCATTTTTGACCAGGCAGTGTTTACTGGACTTAAAGCCGCAAGAACAACCCGCGAGTTTTACCTTATTAATGCTGAACTGACCGAAGAGCAGGTTATAGAGCGTGTGGCAAATAACTACTATCAGGTATTTGTACAAAGGCAAAGGCTGACAGTGATTGACAGTAACTATGCCAATACTAAAAAAGTAAGGGATATTATTAAAGGTCAGTTTGATAACGGACTTGCACGTAAGATTGACCTTGACAGGATGAATGTAAACCTTTCTAATGTTGAAACACAAAGGCAGCAGTTAATAAATGCGGTACAGCTACAGGAAAATGCACTTAAGTTTTACATGGGTATGCCAATTGAAACTGTAATTACACTGCCCGATACAGAGTTTGAAGTTGTTCCGGTAAACCTGAATGAAGTACCCGATGTAACTAAAAGGACAGAATACAGCCTTATAAGAAAACAGGAAGAACTCCTTAAGCTGCAAAAAAAATCTATACTTGCCGAATATTACCCTTCACTATCTTTAACCGCAGGTTACAATTATATAGGACAGGGCCCTGAACTGCCCTGGTTTGCAAAACCTGCAGACGGTGTGTACTGGACAGACTTTTCTACCGTTGGCGCAAGTATAAGAATCCCTATTTTCAACGGGTTTGGCACACGTGCAAGGGTTAGGCAGGCAACCATTGACCTGCAGGAGACTGAAGAGGATATAAGGGATACTAAGCTGGCACTTGATATGGAGTTCCAAAATGCCAAAGCCCAAATAGAAAACAGCCTTACAACCATCAACAATCAAAGGGAAAATGTAAAGCTGGCTCAGGAAGTGCTGGACAATACCCAAAACAATTATCAAAACGGGCTTGCCCCTTTAACTGACCTGCTTGATGCAGAAAACTCATACATACAGGCACAGAATAATTATAATACAGCCCTGCTTGACTTTAAGCTGGCAGAAATACAACTCATCAAATCAAAAGGCGAATTAAAAACACTTATAAACTAACTCAAAATGAAAAAATTAATATATATAGTAGCAGGTATAGCCGTAGCAGGTTTAATGGCTTTTATACTTATAAATAATAAAGAAAAGAACGAAGCAGAAACTGCACTTGTTTCTCAGGAAAACACTTCTGTTGCAGTGCGTACCGATACTGTAAAGAAAGAAGTCCCGGAGCTTAATTACCTTGCCAACGGTGTTTTTGCACCATCGCAGGAACTGAGTTTCCCTGCCGAAAATTCGGGTCGTGTAGTTAGGGTACTGGTTGATGAAGGCAGCACAGTAAGGGTAGGACAGACACTTGCCGTTATAAAAGGCGACCAGCTTTCTATAGAAGTACAAAATGCCGAAGCTGCATACAGGAACGCGGTAACTGACAGTGAGCGTTATGAAAACGCTTTTAAAACCGGTGGTGTAACAAAGCAGCAGTTAGACCAGGCTAAACTTAATCTTGTTAATGCTAAGGCAAGGCTGGACCAGGCTAAAATAAGCTATGGCAATGCTACCATCAAATCAAGCATTAACGGTATTGTAAACAAAAGAAATATAGAACCGGGTTCTGTTGTTGCACCGGGTACCATACTTTTTGAACTGGTAAATGTAAGTACGCTTAAGCTGAATGTTACCGTTAACGAAAACCAGATTGCAGGGCTTAAAACAGGCAGCAATGTTAAGGTAAAAGCAAGTGTATATCCTGATAAGGAGTTTGATGGCAAAATAACTTTTATAGCTCCAAAAGCTGATGCATCACTAAATTTCCCTGTAGAAATAGAAATTACCAATAACCCGGATAACGACCTTAAGGCGGGCATGTATGGTTCTGCTGTATTTGGCTCATCATCAGATGTTAAACAGGCTGTAACTACAGTACCAAGAACTGCATTTGTAGGTGGTGTTGGCAATAACCAGGTATTTGTTGTAAACGAAGATACGGTAAAACTTACTAAGGTAACTTCCGGACGTATATTGGGAGAAAAAGTAGAAATTCTTGACGGGCTAAACGAAGGTGATATTGTAGTGGTAAGCGGACAGATAAACCTTACTGACGGCACTAAAGTAAGCGTGATACAACCTAACTCCGGCACAAAACAATAAGGAAGCCTGTAACAGGTAAACCGATAAAAATACATCAATGAAAATAGCAGAAATATCTATAAAAAGACCAACGCTTATTATAGTGTTGTTCATAATACTTACGTTAGGGGGAATCTTTAGCTACTCAAACCTCAGCTATGAGCTTATCCCAAAGTTTGAAATTAACGTAGTTACCATTTCTACCGTATATCCTGGTGCATCGCCCGGAGAGGTAGAAAATACCGTAACCAAAAAAATTGAAGATGCGGTTTCATCACTGGAGCTGGTAAAAAAGGTAGAATCTAACTCATACGAAAGCCTTTCACTGGTAATGGTTACGTTAGAGTCTGAAGCCGATGCCGATTACTCACTTAACGATGCACAGCGAAAAATAAATGCCATAGAGAAAGACCTTCCCGAAGATGTTGACCCGCCTTCGTTAAGCAAATTCTCGCTGAGTGACCTTCCTGTAATTACACTTGGGGCAACATCCAGTATGGACGAAATAGCATTTTATGACCTTTTAGATAAAAAAATTGAGCCTATCCTGGCACGTGTTAAAGGGGTGGCGCAGGTTACACTTGTGGGCGGACAGGAAAGAGAAATCCAAGTGAGCCTTGACCAGGAAAAACTTAAAGGCTATGGGTTATCGATACCCGAAGTACAGCAGGCAATACTTACCTCAAACCTTGACTTCCCTACCGGTAGTATAAAAACAAGGGAAAGTGCCATGCTTGTAAGGCTTTCAGGTAAATATGAAAGCGTAGAAGAAATGAGGAATCTTGTAATTTCTTCAAGAAACGGCATACAGGTACGCCTTAGCGATATTGCAGATGTTCAGGATTCTCAAAAAGAGGTAGAAAAGATATCGCGTGTTAACCAAAAAAGTGCCATTGCTATACAGATAACCAAACAAACCGACGCGAATGCTGTTGCGGTTAGTGAGGATGTGCGCGCAATAATAGACCAGATTGAAAAAGATTATGCAAATGAAGGGCTCAAACTTGAAGTAGCTAACGATACCAGTGAATTTACAATTGTTGCCGCAGACGCTGTAATACATGACTTGTTTATAGCGGTATTCCTTGTAGCGTTTGTAATGCTTTTCTTCCTTCACAGTATAAGGAATGCCTTTATTGTAATGGTATCTATCCCGGCATCGCTTATAGCAACCTTTATAGGTATATATGTAATGGGCTATACGCTTAACCTTATGAGCTTACTTGGTTTATCTTTGGTTGTTGGTATCCTTGTAGATGATGCCATTGTGGTACTGGAAAACATCTACCGCCACATGGAGATGGGTAAAAGTAAAATACGTGCCGCTTATGATGGTACTGCCGAAATTGGCTTTACCGTTACTGCCATTACCCTGGTAATTGTGGTAGTATTCCTGCCTATAGCCATGAGTACAGGGCTTGTTGCCAACATTATTACACAGTTTTGTGTTACCGTTGTTATTGCTACATTATTATCATTACTTTCTTCGTTTACATTAATACCATGGCTGTCGTCAAGGTTTGGTAAACTTGAGCATGTTACCAACAAGACATTTTTCGGTCGTATAATATTAGGGTTTGAAAGAGGTCTTGATAAATTTACACACTGGGTAACCGACATCCTTAAATGGTCTATAGATACTGCGTGGAGAAAGGTAATAACCCTGCTGATTGTACTGGCACTGTTCATCGGTTCTATAATGTTCTTATTTGGCGGCGGATTTATTGGTGGAGAGTTTTTCCCTAAACTTGACAGGGGTCAGTTTATGGTACAGATGGAATTACCTAAAGATGCCTCTATTGAATCTACCAACTTTATAACCCAGCAGGCTGAAGAGTTTTTAAGGAAACAGAAGGGTGTTAAAAGCATCATTAGTACCATTGGGCAAACAAGTGAAGGTTTTGGAGGTGCGCAGAGTACAGCCTATAAATCTGAAATCACAGTTACGCTTGTAGATAGAGAGGAGCGTGAAGACAACTCTTTTATTTATGCCGCTAAAACTAAACGCAAACTGCAAAAAATGCTGGTAGGCGCTAAAATTAAAACCGTACCCGTAAGTATTATGGGTGGTGCAGACGAAGCTCCGCTGGCACTTACAGTTACCGGTAGTGATTTGGAAAGCACCCTTGATTTTGCAGAAAAAGCTGCTGCAGAACTTGCAAAGATACCGGGAGCTACCGAGATTAAATTAACATCAGAGTCAGGTAGCCCGGAGGTAAATGTTCAGGTTGACCGGGATAAGATGTCGTCATTAGGTTTATCACTGCAAACAGTGGGTATGACCATGCAGACAGCCTTTAACGGTAATACCGATGGCAAATATCGTGACGGGCAGTATGAGTATGACATTAACATCCGCTTTGCCGAATACAACCGTTCTAACATTAATGATGTAAGGGAGCTTGTATTTATTAACGGGCAGGGACAGCAGATAAAACTTTCGCAGTTTGCTACAGTAACCGAAGGTTCAGGACCAAGTTTGTTAGAGCGACGTGATAAGAGTACCTCTGTAACTGTACAGGCGCAAACTATTGGACGCCCTACAGGAGATGTAGCGACAGAATGGGAAGAAAAATTCTCTGCAATGGAACGTCCAACAGGTGTAGATTATATTTGGGGTGGTGATATAGAGAACCAGCAGGAAGGTTTCGGTACACTGGGTATCGCACTTTTAGCAGCAATCATATTGGTTTACCTTGTTATGGTTGCATTATATAACAGTTTTGTGTATCCGTTTGTGGTACTGTTCTCTGTTCCGCTATCGTTTATCGGTGCGTTATGGGCACTGGCATTAACTAACAACTCGCTTAATATATTTACCATATTGGGTATCATTATGCTAATCGGGCTTGTGTGTAAGAATGCGATATTACTTGTCGATTTTACCAACCAGCGAAAAGCTGAAGGCGAAAGCACCAATAATGCCCTTATACAGGCTAACCACGCACGTCTTCGCCCTATATTAATGACTACCATAGCGATGGTTTTTGGTATGATACCAATTGCGCTTGCAAAAGGTGGGGCTGCTGAAATGAATAACGGACTTGCATGGGTAATTATCGGGGGGCTTATCAGTTCATTATTCCTTACGCTGGTTATAGTACCTGTAGTTTACTCTATATTTGACAGTATTATAAGGCGTGTTAAAAAAGGTGAAGAGATTGATTACGCCAAAGAAATGGTTGCAGATTATGAGCACCGCGAACTTAGCGATGACGGCTTTACCACTAAGCACTAAGTAACCAGGTATATTTAATAAAAAACCGGGCTGAAGAATATTCTTCAGCCCGGTTTTTTATTAGTAGGGTTATTTTATATAATCCCCATTATTTTATCCATTACCCAGTTTGTATGTGTGCCTGTGGCACCTGTAGAGGGGTGTATTAGTTTACCCTGCAAATGCTCTCTCATATTCTGCACATGGTAAAGCTGTATGTTTTCAGGATGCTCGATAACCACCTCTTTCCTGCCATTGCTGTTGGTAAGCACCAACGGGTTCTCTTCAAAAACGGAGAATTCAATTTTGCCCTCACTGCCAAATATTTCAACACGATCGTCTTTTTCACTGCGCCCAAAGTTCCAGCTCCCTGTACCGGTAACCCCTGTTTCATGTACCCAAGCAGCTACAACAGCATCTTTTGCAGAATACAGCCCCTGCTGGTTTAAGCTAAAACCATCTACCTGCTTTACATTACCAAAATAGTGGATAAACAGGTCGAGCCCGTGGCTTGCCAGGTCGTCAAAATAGCCTCCGGCTGCAATTTTGGCATCAGTGCGCCAATTATACTCCCCGGATACATCTTTGGGCGAAGGCGTTTTGCTTAAATGCCAGCGTACCTCCCTTACGTCGCCTATGTATTTTTCGTCAATCCATGCCTTAACCTGGTTAAACCTCGGTAAAGAACGACGGTAATATGCCACAAACAAAGGGATGTTCTGCGCTTTAAAAGCCTCGGTAATTTCCAGGCATTCTGCATAGGTGGGAGCCATTGGTTTTTCTATACAGCATGGCTTTCCTGCCGCAGCGACTTTAAGGGCATAGTAATGGTGGGTATCAGGCGGAGTGGCAATATATACCGCATCTACATTTACGTCATTAATAAGTTCATCTGCATTGGTATAAAACACAGGCACATTATGCCTTTTGGCATAATCTTCGGCTTTTGTGGCATCTCGGCGCATTACAGCCTGTATTGTAAAGCCTTTTGTTTTGCTGTAAGCAGGGCCGCTTTTGCGTTCGGTTACATCGCCACAGCCAATAATGCCCCAGCGGATATTTTCATCAGTTGTCAATTTTTCAGGTTATTTTGATTTGTTCAATAAATATAAAATTTTAAACCCAAACACCTTATAGTCTTTTTGACTTTTTACAGTTTAATTATCCTGCAATAGTCAATCACTGCTGTGTTAACCTCAACATTCATGTTATTATTCCAATCTTCAAACACAACTTCGAGTATGTTTTCGCCCTTATTAAGTTGTACTTTATGTGAGTTTGTATTCCCCCAGTCAGACCACTCATCTGTACCACGTTGCGCCATTACTACTACCCCTGTATAATTTTTATTGGTGTACAGACTTCTTATGGCGCATTTGTTATCTGTATTCCAGGGACCGCTGCCATTAGCATACCTGAAATCTATAAGATACTCCCCTTCCCGCTGTACGTTTACTTTTAAGGTTATCTTTTTATTTTGTGTTGTGGTTACTTCTGTAAATCCTTTACCAGAAAAATTTATATACTCCTTGCCAGATTTTGGGGCGAAGTCTTCAATCTCTACAATCTGTACATTTGCTTCAGGATAAACCAGTATTGGCTCACTCGTAAATCCTTCGTAACCTTTGTCATCTACTGCACTTATTTTATAAGAAGCAACCCCATTCTGGGTTATAGTATGGCTGGTAGTGCCTGTAGTAACACTGCGCCTGCCGTTTGTATATAAAATATACTCTTTTGCTCCTTTAACGCTTTCCCAAACCAGCTTATTACCTTCCCTTATTACCTGCGGCGTGGTAACCGAAAAATGGTTTTCTACTAAATTAATCTTATTACCAAAACTGTTATTTGCCATGATAATTTCAATGGTGTGTTTCCCGCTAATTGTATTGGGGATAAAATATTCTTTTTGCTCAACACCATCTACAGAAAAACTTTTTACCTGGTTACCAAACCCTTTTACTGTAATATCCAGCACAGCCCCTCTGTATGTAAAGTTTTTTAGCTGTTTTGTACCGTCATACCCCTGTGGTACGGCAGGCTGAAATACAATACCCTTTTCGGTAAAATCCATACCCATAAATACCCTGTGTACCATAGCTATGTTGCCTGCCATACTCCATAACATACGGTGGGAGTTTACTTCTGTGCCTACATAATCTCCGTTATCTGCCACAAAATTTTCATAATTTGTAAGGAACAAACCGCCTGCCCTGTATATAGCAGCAAGCCCGTGGTTAAGCACCGCTTCGTTACCCGCCTTAGCTGCAGCAATATTCCAGTATGCCTGTACAAAAGGCCAGATGCCGTTATTATGGTAAGGCGGTATGCCCGGTATTTGCGGATAAATACAAGTAGTTCCATACTCGGTAACCGGAGAGCGTGAAATAATTTCTTTAGCCTGCCCTTCATCTGCAACATCAAACAATATTGCCAATGCTTCGCCTAATGCTTCAAAGCGCGGAGATACGTTAAGATGAGTCCTGCCATAAAGGTACTGTGCATAATAGCCTTTATCCTCCTGCCACAGGTATTCATTAATTCCCTTTTTTATTCTCTCTGCCCGTTGTTCATATACAGATACATCTTTGCCTAATATCTTACCCATTGCCGAGAGTATTTTGTGCGCCTGATAGTGTACCGCATTTGTACCAAGATTTTCAGATACATATATATCCATGTTAGACATCCACTTTGGGTACGTTTGTTCCCTCCAGTCTAAAAAAGATGATTCTCCCCTGTACATACCCGTTTGCGGGTTGTAGAGAGTTTTATAATCATCATCAAGCGTATTTTTAATAATGGTATAGCTGCTTTTTAGCCATACTTCATCACCTGTTGTTTTATACACCTCCCATGCGGCAAGTGCCCACGTTGTCCTGTCAGATGATACTGGCCATGCCCCGCCCGAACCGGTATCCTGTATTATCCTGTTGCGGTTTACCTTTTTCATCAGGCTGATTTTAGCCACGTCTGGCTGATGGTAGGCAAAGGCTAAAAGTATGCTGTAGCTAATGTCCCTTGTCCATACTCCGCCCCACTTTGCCCCGGTACGGAAAGTACTGTCAGCCTCAATGTTTATAAGAGCCTCTTCGGTTGCCATATTGTACAGCGCATCTACCAATGGCTGACCCGAGGTGTAGGATGGCTTACCTGATATATCCCTTTCAAGTTTCCATTGTTTTACCTCAGCAGCATCTTCATCCGTCGGGTTTAAAACTACTGTAATTTCATAGATATTATCGCCATCGCTGTCTTCAAGCTTTAGCCCTTTATTACCCAGGTTTGAAAAATCCCACGACAGCGGTTCGGCATTACCGGCTATATAAAAACCTTTAAAATCTTTTTTTGCTATTTTACTGCCGTCATAAGCGGTGTAATATCCTTTTTCATCAAACTGTTTTATAACGTATGACATATCCACCCTAAAAGTATATTCATAATTTTGGGGCAGGTATTTATCATTAGTTGCTGTACCCGATATATTTTGTCCGCCAAACTTAATTACAGGCGACTCGTGTTCGCTGCCAATAATAATCTGGTGGTTAAGCCCCGGTTTCATCTCAATATCTTTTTCATTAATGCTGAACTTGAAGCTAACCTCTCTGGGAAATATTTGCCCTGCTGTACTCTGATAATCTGAAACTATATGTACAGGCGATTTTACTATTGCTTCGTTATCTCCCTGTACTACCCTGTCCTTATATATGGTAAAGGTTTTTGAATCGTATATTTCGTTTACCGAAGAAGTAGTTGTGCATGATAGTACTGTTATAAGCCCTGCAGCTACACAGCATCTGGCTAACAGCTTATTAAATTTGTTTTTCTGCATTGTGAATGTGAATAGTTTAGAATAGATGATAAAAGTAAATATTTTATAAAAAAGAAAACCCGGCTAAAGTAAATTTAACCGGGCTTCGTTCTCTAAAAAAAATATTTTACAAAAATTCGAAGTCCTGAACATCGCCGGGTTTTGCAGCCCTTACGTTTATAGCTTTGCCATCAGCCCCTACCACAAATGCTACAAACTCAAGGTTAGCGGCATTTTCTATAGTTGCAGGAACAGGAAAGTTAAATGACCTGCTGTAAATATTACCGGTTCTTGTTTCGGCAGAGCTAATTGCATCGCCAAGCAGGTTAGTAGCACAATGGCGAAGCGTGTGGTTATGCACAAAATCCGGAATTACACTTTGCCCGCCATAGTAATTAGTATAATTATACTGATAATGAACAAGTCCGTTTTCCATTACATAAACCACCAGTTTAAGCCCCTCAAAGTCTTTACTGAACTGAACATTTACATCAATGCCAATATTATTTCCGGTAACCGAAGCATTCATTGCAAGGCCCAGTTTTGGATTTTCTCCCTGTGTTAAGGCTATAGCCTGGTTAATGTTATTAGGCTCAGGAAAAGTCCACTGTGTCATCCTGTTTAAAAGCCCTTTAGGGTAACCGGGTATATTAAGAATATCTTCCAGTTCAGAAGAATCAAAAGTATAAGGGTCATAACTTGGGCTGTTAGGGTTAAGGCTCTCCCTGTGTATTGCCACAACGACAGCTTTATCTGTCTGCTGGTTTACCAAATCTATAGCATGGGCTACACGCGGGCAGTATCCGCACCATGTGCCGGTATAATCTTCAATAAGCACCCTTTTGGCAAAGTTAATTTCTGAACCATCATGAAAGTTAACTGTAATAGGCTCTGAATTTACACCTACATATACCGCTTTGACTTCAAAATTGCCTATTTCAAAAGAGTTAAAAACGTTGTTCTCAATCTCAACTCCATTTACATAAATTACCGCTTCCTCTGTTAAGTCAAGCCCTTCATTATTGGTAACGGTAAACGTAATATCATTACCAATTATTCTTGAAGAGCTGTCTGCCGTTAAAATAATCGATTCAGCAGATGCCAGTATCTCATAATCTGTAGTACATGAAAAAAGCATCCCTACAGCAGCAAGAAACAGGATAAGTTTTTGTTTCATCTTCATTTTAAGTTTATTATTGTTTTAACCCAAAAAACTGACTGTTATTGTTTTACAAACCTAATTTGGTGTGTTTGGTTATTCGCGTTGGTAAACCTTGCAATATAAATTCCTGCACTCATACCTGATGCGTTAACCGACTGGTAACCGCTGTTAAGTACAACAGATTTTACTAACTGACCGTTTACAGCATATACATCCATTTTACCGGTATACTCTGTAGTTATTTCAAGCTGTTCCTTAACCAGTGTCTGGTTTATGGTTATACCCATATCCTGTAGTGTACTGAAATCACGGGTACTTAAAGTAGGCTGGTAGATATATGTAAACGTAAGCAGCTCATCAATAACAGCTCCGTCATCATCAACTTTTACAAAAGTAATTACATACTCTACGGCACTTGTACCATCTATGCCGGGATTGTTATTCCAAAAATGGTCGTTAGGGTTGTTAGTATCCCCTGGCTCCAATGTAACGCCAGATGGGTTTGTTGGCACCATAGACCCCTCACTAACTGAGAAAAAGCAAAGCTCGCCAAAACAAAACTGTACATTTTGTCCGGTGGTATTTGTCATTGAATCAAGCCTCATCTTTATATTGATGTTTTGGTTTGATATGTTAGTGGCTATAAGTGTAAGTTCTGATTCATCAGCAGAAAGGCTGTTATAAGTAAAAACCTGTCCATCTGTGATAACCTCTCCATTACCGGTAACCGATATTTCCTGCGCCTGCGCCATTGAGCCTAAAAGAAGGCCAGCCATTAAAATAATTTTTTTCATTGTAGTTCTTTTAATTTATTCTGTTGTTTGTATTTAAGCAAAAATGCTATCGGAAATATTTTACTATTCCCGATAGCGGATTTATAATTTTATTTAATACTGCTTATAACTAAGCTTAGTTGATTATAATTTTCTCAACTCTTTCAGATACAGCTCCGTTAACTTTTGCAATATACATTCCTTTTTGTAAAGAGCTTAAGTTTACAGAGCCGCCGTTATTAATCTTTTCAGCAGTAAAAACTACCTTACCGGTAAGATCCATTACCGTTACATTAACCTCTTCGTTAGTAGAGAAGTTAAACACTCCTGTAGAAGGGTTTGGATAAATAGCAAACTTATCTGCAACTTCAAAATTAGTGTTAGATAGTGCGCCATTAGTTTTAAACGCTGCATTTATTACGTCAATGCTACCAAAGTTCTGTACCATTTTCTGGAAAATTATCTCTCCCGAAGAACGTATTTCAAAACCATGAGGTGTATTCCCTAAAGACCATCCGTCACCATAAGCATCAAGCAGTTCTACACTGTAACAGTCAATACCTTCAGGCATATTGTCAATCCAGTGTACTTTTACAGTATTTGCATCAGGACCACCTGCTCCAGCACTTCCGGGACCTGCTTGGTATGGACCGCCTGAAGCAACAACAGTTCCTTCGCTGTCTTTAATCCTCCATGATATTTCTCCTGGATAATTATCTGTGTAAACACGTATATCAAGATTGTTTTGAGACTCATTAGCCAAAACAACATCAATTGTTTTAGTCGAGAAATCTGCTGAAAAAGGAGTTGCTGAATTTATGTTGGTTAGTTCAAACTCATAATCAGCTTCAAAATCAAATTCTACGTTTTCAAAAGTAATCGTTCCTGTACCATAAGGAGCTACAGTACCTGTAAAGTCCTGTGTAGCTACAACAGAACCGTTTGATTTTAAAACCACAGTTGCAGAGCTTATTGCTGTAGTTCCATAGTTTTTAAAGCTTGCCTGTGCATTACCGCTAACCTCGCAAACCCTTATATCATTAGCTCTTAATTCTGCGTGATTTTGCAACCCTGTTAAAGGCTGGCAGCTTGCATTAATACCGTTTCTAAGGTTTGTTACATTTTGTGCTCCTATAAGTGTCAGGTTACCGTCAGGACAAATTCTGTATACAGTTGGGAAATAAGCTATTTGATATAGAGCTGATATACTTGCATCATCAATAATTGGATATGTAGCACCATCTGTCCAGTTACCCTGTGTATTATTTCCTGTTCCGTAAATATCAGCTAAAGTAGTTTGTGCATCACCTTCTACAAACAGTACCATAACCTCATCAGAACCCAAAGGCCCGTATGAATTTGTAAGGTCAGACAGGGCGTGGCTTGAATGGTAGTTCCAGCAAGGTCCGCACCATGTGGCAGAAATATCTAATATAACCGTCTTACCGGCATTAAGATATTCTGATAATGTATGAGTATTACCGTTTATATCAGTAGCGGTAAAATCAGGAGCCTGACTTCCTGTAGGAAGCTGGGCGCTGGCGCTTAACCCTGTGAGTGTCAGCAAACCTAATAGTAAAGTTTTTTTCATAAAAGGCGATTTAATGGTTGTGTTCTTTTAAAAAATTTTTTCGAAAGTATGTAAAAAAAACGTTAAGTGAAAAAAAATCAGCTAAAATGTTTATAAAAAACGATATAGATAATTATAGCATCCAATTTAAGTTATAAAACCATATATTGTGTTATAATTATGTGATAATTAAAATTCTACTACTCCTATAGAGTTATTATTTTCACTAAAAAAGCACGTTTGATGTTAAAAATTTTTTAATATTGCCACACAACAAAGAACTATACTATTTTAAAAGTTACCGCAATGAAAAAATTACTATTACTCTTAGTTTTCCTTTCTGCATCTGCTTATGCACAAAAAGAAATGCCTAACGTAGCTATAAAGTCACCCGAGAATAAGCTATATAATGTTAAGACAGATTTTGCCGAAAAAGATAAATTATATGTTTTTGCTTTTTGGGCAACATGGTGTGCGCCCTGCCTTAATGAGCTTGACGCCATAAATGAGCATTACAAAGAATGGTCTAAAGAGCTGAATATGGAAGTAGTAGCTGTATCTATAGATGATACACGTACCCAAAAAAGGGTAAAGCCACTACTTAACGGTAAAAAATGGCCTTATACTATATTGGTAGATACCAATCAGGATTTAAAAAGGGCGTTGGGTGTTGCCAATGTACCTTATACTGTAGTAGTAAAAAATAAAAAAATAGTGTACATACACAATGGCTACAGCCAGGGTGCTGAAAAAGAGCTTTATAACAAACTGAAGCAATTATAGTTTAATGAAAAAAATATTATTCCTGTTAGCACCCCTGTATTTTGGGGCGGCTTATGCACAGGAAAACGACTCTATACCGGCATCAAAACTTAACGACCTGCATGTTTTTGGAAGTTTTGAATCTGTTGCACAATGGTATCTTAATGATAAAGACAGGAATATAGCACAGCCGGAAGATCCTGTCCGTTCTAACAATTATTATTTATTAAACTATCAGTATAACCGCTGGACAGCAGGTATGCAGATAGAAGCCTACCAGCAAAATGCCCTGCTGAATTTTAACCCGGAGTTTAATGGTGCCGGGTTGGGAATTTACTTTTTAAGCTACAGGTCTAACAAGTTTGAAGCCACAGCAGGATATTTTTATGAGCAGTTTGGCAGTGGTTTGCTGTTAAGAGCGTGGGAAGACAGGGCGCTTGGTATCAACACTGCCCTTCGCGGCGGGCGTGTTTTGTACCGACCGACCGACAATATAAGACTCACCGCTTTATATGGACAGCAGCGAAGCGGGTTTGACGTATCTGACGGAAGGATATACGGGTTTGACTCTGAGTTTAATGTAGGCTCTATGTTTGGCTTTGAGGAAACCGACCTGTATATGGGGGCAAGCTATGTAGGGCGTTATGAAAAGACTGATATACCCGACCCTGCTTTTAACGAGCTGACAAACTCGTTTGCAGGGAGGCTAAATTTTATACACAGTTCTTTCTACGCTTCTGCAGAATATAATTATAAGATGGAAGATGCCGTACTTGACACCCAAAACTTTATTAACAACAACTTTATTAAACCCGGTAGCGCCCTGCTTGTAAACTTTGGCTACTCTGTAGAGGGGTTGGGTATAGACGCAACCGTTAGGAGAATTGAAAACTTTAGTTTTTTAACCGAAAGGCTGCCCACAAGATACGGTGGTAACGACACCTCGCTAAACTTTAATGACAAAGTACTTAACTTTACACCATCATTAACCAAGCAGCACCATTCTAACCTTGCAAACATATATGTTTATCAGGCACAGGCTAAGGTAGATTTTATTGGGCCGGAAATAATGAAAGCCGGAGAAACAGGCGGGCAAATTGATATTTTTTATGATTTTGCAAAAGGCACGCCACTGGGAGGCAAATATGGTACTAAAGTAGCTGTAAACCTTTCAAGCTGGCATAACCTGCCGGGGCAGTACCGCCTTACACCATCTGAATATAACACCAGCTTTTTTGGTATTGGCGAAAAGTATTTTTCTGACTATAATATAGAAATCAGGAAAAAAATATCCGATAGCTGGCACACAGGGCTTTATTACATTAAGCAGTTTTACAATAAATCATGGATTGAGGGTGGCGATAAAGTAAACACTAACATAGTTGTTGGTGAAGCTATTTACAACTTTTCTCCTACCACATCACTGCGTATGGAGGCAGAGCACCTTTGGGCTGATGCCGACATGAAAAACTGGGCAGGCGGTACAATAGAGCTTAACCTTGATGATAAATATTCAATTTATGTATGGGATATTTATAATTATGGCAACGATGCCGAAAATATGAGAACCCACTATTATAATGTGGGGGGCGCATACAGGATTGGTGCTACCCGTATTGCCGCAAACTATGGCCGCCAGCGTGGCGGGCTTGTGTGTGTGGGCGGTGTGTGCCGATTTGTACCTGAAAGTACCGGTTTTACACTTGCTATCAATACTGCGTTTTAAAACATTACAAACTCTTATAAAAAAGCACAGCCCGGAAAATCCGGGCTGTGCTTTTTATAAAGTTATTCCTTAACTTCAGGTGGTGCTTCTTCCGAAGGGTCTTCGGGGCGTTCATTACCCCTGTTCAGTTCATCAATATCATCTGTATAGGTATCTTTCCAGGTTATAATTCCTGTCCTGTAGGCTGTCCTTGCTATCATATAGGCAGCAACGGGACTTGTTAGTACCAAAAAGAATATTATTGCCAGTACCTTTGTTGTAACAGATACATCAGGAAAAACATAGGCAGCACAAGCCAGTAGCAACCCTACCCCAAGTGTGGCAGCCTTAACCGTTACAGAAAGCCGAAGGTAAAAATCGGGCATACGCAATATGCCAATAGCCGCAAACAATATTGCAAGTGCGCCTATAGTACTTAATATGCAAATTAAAATCTCTGTCATTTGTTTTTTTGTTTATCTAAATAAAAAGAAAAAGCAATAGTGCCCAAAAATGCTATAAGCGCCAAAATTACCGCCACATCTAAAAAAATTGGTTCAGAGGTCTGTATGCCATAAGCGGTTATCCAACCAATACCTATGGTAATAACAAGATCCAGTGCCACAACACGATCTACCACTTCGGGTCCTTTAAAAAGCCTTATAAAGACCAATAATACCGAAAGGGTTAAAATGGGAAATATTACGTAATCAAAATAGGTATGCAGCGTCATCTTAATATCTCTAATAATTTTTTTTCAAATCCTCCTTTAACCCTATTGATAAACTTATCTTTATCAGTAAGGTACATAACATGAATGTAAATTGACTTTTTATCGTCGCTAATATCTAAAATTAGCGTACCCGGCGTTAACGATATAATGATTGACAAAAGGTTGATTTCTAAATCAGTTTTCGCCTCCAAAGGATATTTTACAATTCCGGGCTTAAAAAAGTAAGAAGGTGTAATAACATCATAAGCAACCTGTACATTTGCCACCACTACTTCATACATAAAATATACTATAAACCCTATTGCCTTAGGTATCCTGTAAAAATAACGCTTATCGACCTCATTCCTGTTCATCAGCCAAAGGATAAAAAACCCTACTAAAAACCCGAAAAGGAAATTAGAGTAGTTCATTACCCCGGTAAGTGCCACCCAAATGAATGACAGTATCAGATTCATTAAAAACTGCTTAATCATATCTGTTTATTTTTGTATGCCCAATACCGCTTCTATATATGGTTTGGTATCCAGCAGTTCGCCTGCTATCTTATCGGATATATTTATTATCATCTCTGCATTAAAGCCTATATAAAGTGCTACAGCCGTTAAAAAAACAACCGGCGACACCAGTAATGCCTTCCTGTACCATTCAATATTTTTAAAATTATCCTGTATTACGGGATCTTTGGATGCATTTTTCCAAAACACTTCTGCCCATAGTTTTGCAATTACATACAAGGTAACAAAACTCCCCGCAATAACCCCGATTATAAATAAATAATTTTGGGCTGTATAAGCCGCGTCTATAAGGTAAATTTTTGGCCAAAAGCCCGATAGTGGCGGTATGCCCACTAATGAAAATAACACAAGGGCAATAATTAATGAAAGTTTTGGGTATTCAGCATATATACCGCCCAGCCTGTTCATATCCATAGTACCGCGCAGCTGCCTTATAAGCCCCGCTACAAGAAAAAGGTTTGTTTTTACTACAATATCGTGTATCAGGTAAAAAACAGCCCCTAAAATCGCCACTTTTGAATACAGCCCCAAACCACCTATCATAAAACCGATATGACACACAATCAGGTATGAAAAAAGGCGGCGGATATTGGTTTTTATCACTGCACCAAATGCCCCGGTAAGTATCGTCATTATTGCCATTGCAATAAAGAGCATTTTCATAAAATCGTCTGGTGCGAATATTAATGTAAATACCCTGAACATGGCATACAGCCCTACCTTTGTGAGCAGCCCGCCAAATATGGCAGCTACGGCAGAAGGAGGAGTATGATATGATGAAGGCAGCCAGAAATACAAAGGGAAAACAGCCGCCTTAATGGCAAAGCTGATAAGGAAAAATATAGCGGTAAGGTTTATAATGCTTTGGTTCTCTACCAGTTCAATACGTAAAGAAATGTCTGCCATGTTAAGTGCCCCGGTAATGCCATATAAAATACCTATACCCGTTAAAAACAGCATAGATGCCAGTATATTGAGTGCCATATACTTTACGGCACCTTCAAGCTGTGCTTTCCTGCCGCCAAGAGTAAGCAGTACAAATGATGAAATTATAATTACCTCAAACCAAACGTACAGGTTAAAGATATCTCCGGTTAAAAATGCCCCGTTAAGCCCCATAACCAAAAAGTGGAAAATAGGGAAATAACCATACAGCATCCTTGCCCTGCCTACACCCGCAGCAGAAAATACCGATACTGCAAATGCGGCTATAGATGTAAGCAGCACAAGTACTGCACTAAAGGTATCGGCTACAAACACAATACCAAAGGGTGCTTTCCAGTTGGCAGCACACATGGTTAAAATATCTCCGTTATAAACCTGCACAAATAAACTAAAGGCAAACACCAGTGCCACCAGGCTTCCTATTATGCTCATAATACGCTGGGTTACTGTTTTCCTCCAGAGTGTAAGCTGGATCAGCGCAGTAAATAAATGTACAAGTATTGTTGCTATAATCTGATTATCGCTCATATATCTTCTTCCTCAGGAGTATTTAAATCATCTAAATCATCAGACCCTACCAGTGCATAGGCTCTTTTTAATAAAACAATGGCAAATGATGTTAAGCCAAAGCTTATTACAATAGCCGTTAGTATAAGTGCCTGTGGTACAGGGTCGGCATAAATATCGGTAAAGGTTTTAAAGTCCGGGTCTATAATTGGCGGCTTGCCTTTAATAATATTTCCCAAAAGAAATATCAGGATATTTGTTCCGTTACCTAATATTATAATACCCAAAAGCAGCCTTACCATGCTCCTCCTTAAAATCAGGTATATGCCGGATGCATATAAAATGCCAATTAATGCAACTAACAGCAGCTCCATATTAATGTTCGTTTAATGATATGGTAAATAAAATTGTGAGCACAACACCAATAACTACAAGGTAAACCCCTAAGTCAAAAAACAGTGCCGAACCTATCATACCTATAACAGGGATAGGTTCTTCAAGCCAAAGCCCCGTCATTACCGGTAATCCGAAAAACACGGGTAAAAACATACTGAACGCTGCGAGTATCAGCCCGATTGGTATTAGCGTTATTGGGCGGTATATAAGTATCTTCATAGTACTGTCTGTACCAAAAGCAAAACTGTGCAGCACAAAGGCAATAGCCGCTACAAGCCCGCCAACAAATCCGCCACCGGGGTAATAGTGCCCCCTAAGAAGCAGGTATATTGAAAAAAGTATTAATATCGGCAGCAAATACCTTGATGCGGTTTGTAATATAGGACTACTCATAATTATTCTTTTTCTGAAGGCTTTAGCCTTAACTTAATTAAACTGTAAACGCCTAATGCAGCAATGCTCAATACAACTATCTCAAACATTGTGTCCATACCTCTAAAGTCTACTAATATTACATTTACAACATTTTTACCTTTAGCAAGGGTATAGGCAAATTCACCATAAAAATCACTAACCTCGGTAGTAGTGGGTACCTGCAGTACTTTTATGGCAATTAGGGAAAGCAGTGTACCAAAAGATAGTGCCACAACTATATCCCTAACTACTATCAGCCTGTTATTGGTACCGGGAAAGTTTATAAACGGAGGCAGTTTAAACAATACAAATACAAATAAAACCACAACCAGCGTGTCTATTGTAAACTGTGTAATGGCAAGATCGGGCGCACTGTAAAACACAAAAATAAGGCACAGGGCATATCCAATAACACTGGTAGCCACCACAGCCGTTAGTCTTGAGCGTGTTGTTACCGTTAAGTATAGTGCTGCTACAAGCAGTATTACCGATGCAGCCTCATAAATGGTAACAGCAGAAAGCTTTGAATAATCTATATATATAGGTCCGCCTATTATAAGCTCATACCCCAGTAATATTTCTGTAAATACTATTATTGTAACAAGGTATGACCTAAGGAAACCATTATGCATAAACTGTGAATAACCCTCAGAAAATTTAAATCCAAAACGCGTTAATCTGCCATATACAGCAAGGGGCGACAGGGAGTTATACCGCTCTACAGCCGATAATTTTACTGCAGATGGTTTATTGATAAAATATATTAGAGTACCTACAGCAAGCGTTATTACACTTAACAGTAATACTGTATTAAAGCCATGCCATATTTTTAAATGGACATCTACACCAATCCCTGTAAGCGATTTTAAAACAGGCGAAATAACAATATCTAAAATTGCAGGATAGCAGCCAAATATAAACCCTGCTACAGCCAGTACAACAGGCGGTATCCACATAGACTTATAGGGCAATGTAATTTTCTCATATTCAGGAGCAAGGCTGCCTGTAAAAGGTTTTATACCTGCCATAAAGCCTGCCGCCACTAAACATATATTTGTAGCTACAGCAAGTATGGTAATATATACAGCCCATTGGTTTTCTATATTCAGCGTAGCTTCATAAATAAGATCTTTACCGATAAACCCAAAAGATAAGGGAACACCCGCACTGGAAAGCGATGCCAGAATACCCGCTATATATAAGGGGAAAAGTACCTTGCGTAACCCTTTAAGCTTAGTTATATCCCTTGTCCCGGTTTCATGGTCTATTATACCGGTAATTAAAAACAGGGCTGCCTTATACAACGCGTGCACTATTATAAACGCACTCATTGCCACAAGCGCACCTTCAGTACCAATGCCTATTAAAAAAGTTAAAACTCCTAATGCTGATATGGTTGAGTATGCCAGCACCCCCTTTAAATCTATCCTGAAAAGGGAATGTACAGCCGAATAAAGCATGGTAAAGCCACCAACAATCATTAATGTGTACGACCACTCTTCGGTACCGCCAATAATTGGTAAAAAACGCGCCAAAAGAAAAATACCAGCCTTTACCATAGTAGCAGAGTGTAGGTAAGCCGAAACAGGTGTGGGCGCCTTCATGGCACTGGGAAGCCAAAAATGGAAAGGGAACTGTGCCGATTTGGTAAAAGCACCTATAAAAACAAGTACTAAAATTAAAGGATAAAGGGAGTGGGAAGTAAGAGCATCTGAACTGGTTAATAATTCACCTATCTGGTAGGTACCCGCTATCTGGCTAATTATTATTAAACCTGCCAACAGGAAAAAACCACCCAGCCCTGTGATGCTTAACGCAGTTAATGCGCTTTTTCTTGATGCTGCACTATCGTTTGTAAAGCCTATAAGGAAAAAGGAGCTGATACTGGTTAACTCCCAAAAAATAAACAACAGTATTATATTATCTGACAATACCAAACCCAGCATTGCCGACATAAAAAGGCAGAGATAGCCGTAAAACCTGTCTAAATATTTATGCCCTTTAAGATAACTGTGGGCATAAATAAAAATAAGAGAACCAATACCTGTTATAAGCAGGCTGAATAAGAGTGAAAGTCCATCTAGCCTAAAGCTTGCATCAACCCGCAGCGACGGCACCCATTTATAGCTTTCATAAATAACATTACCGTTACTGACTAATGGTATATATCCTAAAAAGTAAATAAAAAGGGCTATGGGCAAAGCACTTAATAAAACGCTCCACCGCGACCTGAAAAATTTACCAAAGGGAATTAATAGGACTGACAATAGTAGCCCCGACAATACAATAAACAGCATTTATCTTTATTTAGTACCGGTTTCCCCAAATTTACTCAACAATATAAAATTACACCTTACATTTTAGAATAATTTATTTGTTTTTGCCTGAAAAACCCCAATTGCATCAAAACAAGAATGATTTTGATGTTTTAACCATAAAAATACTTACGCCTTTATTTTCCGTTAAAACTGCTCATGGTTTCGGCAAGCCCGGCAAGCGCAAACGATTTTATCGCTTCCGCTGATTTTTCAAGCCTTTCCGGCAGTGTAGTTTTTTCTTCATCACTCCACTCCCCCAACACATAATCTACCTGCTTACCTTTTTTAAACTCATCGCTTATGCCAAACCTAAACCTCGGATATTCGGTTGTATTAAGCAGTTGCTGTATACTTTTAAGTCCGTTATGCCCGCCATCGCTGCCTTTGGCCTTTATACGTATAGTACCAAAAGACAGATTAAGGTCATCGGTCACAACCAAAAGATTTTCTGCAGGTATCTTCTCCTTGTCCAGCCAGTATTTAACTGCCTTGCCGCTAAGGTTCATATAGGTATTTGGCTTTAGCAGTATAAGTGTCCGCCCTTTTAGCCTTACCACCGCTACAGCTCCTAGTTTTGCAGTTTCAAAATCGGCTCCATCCTGTTGCGCCAGTTTATCCAATACTTTAAAGCCTATATTATGGCGTGTGTTTACATACTCTGCGCCTATGTTGCCAAGCCCGGCAATAAGGTATTTTTTCATAGCATCATCAGTGTTTTGTGCTGTAGCTTCTTTTTTAAAAATAGAGGTTAGCCATTTCATGAGTGCAAAGATAGGATTTTTGAGCTATCTTAAAGTTATAACAACAGTGCTGAAAACACAACTTAATTGCTCATTATACTAAACAAAAAAAGCGCCCCTGTTTTGGGACGCTTTCCGGATATATCGAAAAATAAAATTATTTTTTCTTTCCTTTTGCAGGAGCTCCTTTTGCAGCTTTTGCAGCTTCCTGAGCAGCTTTCATTGCAGCACGTGAAATTCTCACCTGTGCAACTACAGTGTTATCAGGGTTAAGCAGTTTGTAGTTGTCTGACTGTAATTTAGTAACATATAATTTGTTACCCATTTCAAGCTCAGAGATGTTAGCCTCAACAAAATCAGGAAGGTTAGCAGGTAAAGCCCTTACTTTAAGTTTACGCTGATTTAAACGAAGTACACCACCTCCTAAAACACCTGGAGATGTTCCTGTAACTTTAACAGGCACTTCCATAGTGATTTCTTTATCATCATGAAGCTGATAGAAATCGATGTGTAAAATTTTGTCAGATACAGGGTGAAACTGTATGTCCTGTAAAATAGCGTTAAGCTTTTTACCGCCTTCAAGGTCAATTACCACAGTGTGCACGTTTGGAGTGTAAACAAGGTCTTTAAAATCCCTTTCTTCTGCAGTAAAATGTACTGGCTGATCTCCTCCGTATAACACGCAAGGAACCATTCCAGCATTACGTGCCGCACGCGTTGCCGCCTTACCCACGCTTTCTCTTTCAGATCCTTTAATCGTAATTGATTTCATTGAAATAAATATAAATAGTTAAAAATAATAAATTACATTAAAAATTTCCCGCTTATAGAGTTATTGCTGTTTACCTTGTGCATAACATCAGCAAACAATTCTGCACAGCTTAATACTCTTATCTTGCTGCTTTCCTTTTTAAGCGGAATACTGTCGGTCACTATAAGTTCAGACAGTTTTGAGTTCTCAATCTTTTCATACGCCTCACCCGATAATATAGCGTGCGTACATATAGCCCTAACGCTAAGCGCACCTTTTTCAATCATAAGGTCGGCCGCTTTTGCCAGTGTTCCTCCTGTGTCAATCATATCATCCACAAGAATCACGTTACGCCCTTTTACTTCACCTATCAGCTCCATAGCCTCAACCACATTCGCTGCCTTGCGGTGCTTGTAGCAGATAACCACGTCTGACTGTAAAAACTTAGAGTACGCATAAGCCCTTTTAGAACCTCCCATATCAGGAGAGGCAATTGTAAGGTTATCAAGCTCCAGGCTCTTTACATACGGCAGGAATATAGTGGAAGCAAACAGGTGGTCAACAGGTTTTTCAAAAAAGCCCTGTATCTGGTCTGCATGCAGGTCCATAGTCATAATCCTTGTTGCTCCCGCTGTTTCCAGCAGTTTGGCAACCAGCTTAGCCCCTATCGGCACCCTTGGCTTGTCTTTCCTGTCCTGTCTTGCCCACCCAAAGTAAGGTATTACTGCTGTAATGTGCCTTGCCGAAGCTCTTTTGGCAGCATCAATCATCAGTAACAGCTCCATCAGGTTGTCTGAAGTAGGAAAAGTAGAGCATACAAGGAAAACCCTTAACCCCCTTATAGATTCTTCAAAGGAAGGCTGAAACTCACCATCGCTGTAAGTTGAGAACGTAATTTTACCCAGCGGCACACCATAGCTTTCAGCTATTTTCTCTGCCAGGTACACACTTTTAGAACATGCAAAAATTTTTGCTTCCGGTTCTGAGTATGGCATTTTAATTCGTTGTTTAGTAGTTAGTTAGTGTTGTGTGGTTTAAACAAGGTGCAAATT
>JBQGDD010000424.1:0-2124 GCA_052038845.1 Dyadobacter sp.
ATACTTCCAAGATCAATATCTGGCAAGGGTCTCTTTATATTTAGTGGAAAAACAGCTCCATTTTTCAATTTTAGTTCATCTTGTGTGGTAATATTAAGTGATACGGTAATTGTATTCTTATCATCGAGTCTGATTGAAACCCCGCCCATAGCACCAAAATTATTAGGTGTATATGTATTAAGTATCTCGCTATTTTTAAGCCCTGACGTAGCCTGTTCATATTCACGCGCTGTTTCTAAATCAATATCGCTTATGTGCGCCCAAGAATAATTCATATAATATTCGGGACGGTTACCACTATTTAAACTTAAATTCAAGGAAGGAATTTTTCCGTCGCCATCCACCATAAGTTTATTATCACGTACATAAAAAAAATAATCATATTCATAACCCTGTATACGTCCTATTTCAACATCAGGAAAGACACCTACTCCCTTCAAATCAGTAATAATTCCAGTTCTATAGGGCATAGGCTCTGTAGTTACAATATTTATAGAAAGGTTCAGGTTACCATTATCGTCAGGAACTAGTGAAAATCCTCCACGCCCACCGAATTTATCTAAAAGATCAATATTTAGCAAATCATCATTATCATAGTCGCCTATAGCCCTTTCATATTCGTCAGCAAGATTCGCTGATACTCTACCAAGCAAAGTCCAAGGATAATTCAATGGTTGAGTATTCTTTACATTTCTGACAGTAATATTGTCGGATGCCATTGGAGGTATTACATAGGTCAGGTTATCATATTTATCATATACATAATAAGTATCATGGGGTTCATCATTGCTAAATTTCCTAACCAGTATTTTACGACCTGTTTTATCTACAAATTCTTCTGTAGTTCTATTTTTGCCAGAATTGGGTGTCCAGTTTTCATCTTTTGTAACTGTTTTATAAAGTTGATTTGGAGCATACCATCCGGGACATAATAAAGTTGGTGCTTCAATATTCCCGGACTCAAAACTAACAGAAAAGCGCTTTACCTCACTTGACACGTTAACTTGATAACTGGTTTTAATTGTATGGTCGTCATTACTGTAAGGATAAACTTGCCAAGCAGAACCAGGTGCACCCTGCTTAAGAACGCGATTAAGCGGGGAAGCTTCAAGTACTTTTTCGCTATAAGGATTAGGAGTATTTTCATAATATGATGTATTATAAAAACTCATTGTTCTATTTTTAGCTAAATAATCATAGCCCAATGTAGCTGTTTCAGAGGCATAAGGGAGGTATTCTTTAGTTTGTTTTCCAAATTGGTCATATTCTATATGAGTTATAATATCTTTTCCAGAAGCGGAAGCTTTGCCAGCTATCTCCTGCTTCGGACGCCCCAAGCCATCATAGTAAATAATCTCTACATGAGCTTTTGATTCGTCAGTTATCTCTGTCGGCTGAATATATTTGACTGTTTTTACATAATTCTGACTCGTGGTCTGTGCTGTAATAAATAATGGTAATAAGAGTAATATATATAGTATATTTTTCATTAAATATGATATAATTATGGTTGTTATATGTCTTTATTAAAGGGGTTCCAGCCTTAACCAATTATGCTGTAAGATTTGAAAGTTAATTATAAATAAATGTATTTGACGAGATCAATTTAATAAGAAAGTTTACATCACTCCGCCTAATATAATGTATCACAGATGAAAATGATATTACTTAAGCATTGTAACAAAACATTTAGTTTATCCTTATTGTGGATCAGTATAATTATATTTATATTCCGTTAAAAGATTATTGTCCTTATCCCTCGTATCTTTAAGTCTATTATTCTCATCATATGAATAATATGTTGTTTCGCCTCTACTATTTGTAATACTTGTAACACCAACCAAAGGATCATAAGTATATGTAGTTATATGGGCTTCAGGGAATGTATCTCTTAAAGTGTTTAGAGAATTTCTTAGTATTTCTTCTCTACAACTAGGCAAATTGCAACTATCATCATCTTTATTAGACAATTGTTGAAGTGTAAAGATTATTGACGAAGGGATTGAAGTATATTCAACACCTTCTATTTTTGCAATAGGATACTGAGATTTATAACCCCAAATTATTGATGTAGGCATATCATGTCTTTTCCTTTTTTGCTGTATTCGATAGTTATCGTATCGC
>JBQGDD010000425.1:0-6451 GCA_052038845.1 Dyadobacter sp.
GCCTTCCTGAAAAGTAATTACAAAAAGTACATCACCAGATTTTTTGCCCGATCTTAGCTTTTTGCTTTCTACTGCTCCATAAGATTTACTCACATAATCTATAGCTTCAATGCCGATTTGATTATTTATAGGTGTATTAGTATAAGGAATAAAGTCCTTTTTAAGTTTAACTACAACCTTGTTGTTATACTGGCTATATGCAACAACGGTTGAAAAGAAATAAAAAATAAGTAATAGTTTTTTCATTTATCAGGGTTAAATTGCAATTAGTTGGTTTATATGTCACTACAAACATAAGTAAATCCATACAGTGTATCTAAACAATTCGTTACATTTGAGGTTGTAATAGTTCTATATGAAAAAAATATTTATAGCCCTGTTGGGGTTTTTAAGCCTTGGCATACAGGCGCAGATAAAAAGTCCGGGGCAGTTTTTACCTAATTATGGTAAGCATGTTACCTATTACCATCAACTGGAAGACTATTTTGCGCAGCTGGTACAGCAGTCTGATTATATAATGCAGCAGCCTTATGGAGAAACACCCGAAGAGAGGGCTTTGAATGTATACTTTATTTCGGCTCCGGAAAATTTAAAACAACTGCAAAACATAAGGGAAAACCATTTGTATAATATAGGCATGGCTGATAAAAAGCCGGCGGCTGTTCAGGATAAAACCATTGTATGGCTCAGTTTTAATGTACATGGCAATGAGCCTGCTGCGGCAGAGAGCGCCATGAACGTAGCATATGAACTGATAAATCCGGATAATGAAACAATCAAAAAATGGCTGAAAAGCACTATAGTAATACTGGATCCCTGCCTTAACCCTGACGGGTTTGCCCATTATACTAACTGGCTGCGTTCTGTAACGGGATGGAATACCCACCCAGGGTTAAATGATCGCGAACATATGGAACCATGGCCAGGCGGAAGGCAAAATCATTATGCTTATGACCTTAACAGGGACTGGGCATGGCAAACGCAGCCTGAAACTAAACAGCGCATGTTGCTCTATAATGAATGGATGCCTATGGTACATGTAGATGTACATGAAATGGGATATAATGAGCCTTATTTTTTTCCGCCTGCTGCTGAACCAATACATGATTATATAACAGAGTATCAGAAAGAGTTTCATAATATAATTGGAGAAAACACATCGAGAAAGTTTGATGCCGAGGGATGGAGCTATTATACCCATGAGCGCTTTGATTTATTCTACCCAAGCTATGGCGATACCTACCCATGTTTTAACGGAGCTGTTGGTATGACCTATGAGCAGGGTGGCATTGGTGCAGGACGTGCTGTTGAAAGGCTTAATGGTTCGGTTTTAACACTACAGGATAGGATAAACCATCATACAAAAGCAGTGCTTACCGCTGTAGAAACTGCGGCTATGCAAAAAGATAAACTTATTAAAAACTTTAGGGAGTATTTTAAAGAAAGCAGGCAGAACCCAAAAGGCAGTTATAAAAGTTATATTTTGAAAAACAGTGGTAAAACACAACAGTTAACACAATTGCTGGATGGCAATAAAATTAAATATGCGTATGCAGATGAAACCAAAAAGCTGACAGGATACCATTACCAGTCAGATTCAGAAAAGAATTTTACTGTAGAACCAAATGATTTAATAATAACTATAAATCAGCCAAAGGCTCTGCTAACACAGATATTATTTGAACCTGCACAAAGACTTTCAGACAGTCTTTCTTATGACATTACGGCATGGGCGTTGCCACATGCTTATGGGGTAGAAAGCTATGCGTTAAAAAACTATATTTCGGTTAAAACGAAAAACAAAGTTTCACAAAAAGGTAAACTGGAGTATGACAGGGCGTATGCATATTATATTCCGTGGAATGGTCGCGAAGCGGTACAAATATTAGCTGCTCTGCACCAAAACGGTATTAAGGTACGTATGGCACAAAAGGAGTCATCATTTAGGGGGATTAACGTTAAACGTGGTGACCTTTTTATTCTTAAAGGTGATAATCCGCAACTGAATAATTTTGAAGGTACAATGGAAGTAATGCTTGCCGACAAGCCAGACTATGAAGTGCTGGAAAGCGGATTTTCTGTTAAAGGTGCCGATTTAGGAGGGGAATATTACCCGTTACTTAAAGCTCCAAAGGTACTGTTACTGGCAGGACAGGGTATAAGTGCTACCGACTTTGGGCAGGCATGGTTTTATATGGACTATATTGCAAACTATCCGGTTAGTATTGTAGATATGGAATATTTAAACAGGATTAATTTTTCAGAATTTACTACCCTTATAATGCCTGATGGTTATTATGATTTTACAGAAAGCCAGCAGAAAAAAATAGATAGCTTTATTTCGGGAGGGGGTAAGGTTATAGCTATTGGCAACGCACTACAGTTTTTTAATGACAGGGAAGGGTATAGCCTTACAAAATTTGCTACTGAGGAGGATAAAAATAATAATGCTGAAAGAGAAAACAAACTTACTCTCGCCTCCCGCTTTTTTGATTATGAAAACGCTGAAAGGAGGGCTATATCAAATTCAGTTCCGGGTGCAATTGTAGAAAACAGGGTTGATAAAACACACCCACTTTCATACGGCATAGGTGATGTTTACTACAGCCTAAAAACAAGCGACAGCTACTACCAACTGTTACAGAGAGCTAAAAATGTAATTTATGTTCCTGCGGGTTACAAAAGTTTCGGTTTTATAGGCAGTAACCTAAAAAAGAAACTGGAAAACACAGTAACATTTGCAGTAGAGAATAGCGACAGAGGTAAGGTAATTTATATGATAGATAACCCGCTTTTCAGGGGATTTTGGGAAAACGGAAATCTTTTATTCAGTAATGCTGTTTTCCTGACAGAATAATATAATGTCATGTTGTCATATCTGTTATGACACAATGCTGTAGTTTTACTGCTTGGCATAATGATTGACAACTACTCATCAGTTAAGATAAACAACGAATTCAAGAAAATAAAAACTATTTTAAAAGATGAGTAAAATAATCGGAATTGACTTAGGAACAACAAACTCGTGTGTAGCCGTTATGGAAGGCGGTGAGCCGGTGGTTATTTCTAATGCTGAAGGGAAAAGAACAACGCCATCAGTAATTGCATTTGTTGAAGGCGGAGAGATCAAAGTGGGAGATCCGGCTAAAAGACAAGCGGTGACAAATCCTACAAAGACTATTGCTTCTATCAAGCGTTTTATGGGGAATAAATTTTCAGAAAGTACTAAAGAAGCAAGCAATGTACCTTATAAAGTATTAAAAGGAGATAATGACACTCCACGTGTAGATATTGAAGGACGCCTTTACACACCACAGGAACTTTCTGCAATGACTTTGCAGAAAATGAAAAAAACAGCTGAAGACTATCTTGGGCAGACTGTAAGCGAAGCGGTTATTACAGTACCGGCTTATTTTAACGACGCACAGCGCCAGGCAACTAAAGAGGCTGGAGAAATAGCAGGATTAAAAGTAAGAAGGATTATAAACGAGCCAACTGCTGCAGCCCTTGCTTACGGGCTTGACAAAGCAGGCAAAGACCAGAAAATTGCTGTATATGACCTTGGTGGAGGTACATTTGATATCTCTATCCTTGAGTTAGGCGACGGTGTGTTTGAAGTACTTTCTACTAACGGTGATACCCACCTTGGTGGTGATGATTTTGACCAGGTTATTATAGACTGGCTTGCAAATGAGTTTAATAGCGAGGAAGGTGTTGACCTGCGTAAAGATGCTATGGCATTACAGCGTTTAAAAGAAGCAGCAGAAAAAGCTAAGATTGAGCTTTCTTCTTCTACACAAACAGAAATTAACCTACCTTATGTTACTGCTACAGCAAGCGGACCTAAGCACTTAGTTAAAACATTAACAAGAGCTAAGTTTGAGCAGCTTGCAGATGAACTGGTTAAGCGTTCTATGCTGCCATGTGAAAAAGCACTTAAAGATGCAGGTATATCAAAATCAGATATTGATGAGGTAATATTGGTAGGTGGTTCTACACGTATTCCAAGGATACAGGAAGAAGTAGAGAAATTCTTTGGTAAAAAACCATCTAAAGGTGTTAACCCGGATGAGGTTGTAGCCATTGGAGCTGCTATTCAGGGTGGTGTACTTACAGGAGATGTTAAAGATGTATTATTACTTGACGTAACACCACTTTCTTTAGGTATAGAAACTATGGGCGGTGTAATGACTAAACTGATAGAATCTAACACTACTATCCCTACTAAAAAATCTCAGGTATTCTCAACTGCGGCAGATAATCAGCCATCTGTAGAAATACATGTATTACAGGGAGAAAGACCAATGGCTACAGATAATAAAACTATCGGGCGTTTTCACCTTGACGGAATACCACCTGCAACAAGGGGCGTACCACAGGTAGAAGTAACTTTTGATATTGATGCTAACGGTATCATTAAAGTGTCTGCTACTGATAAAGGTACAGGCAAATCGCACGATATACGTATTGAGGCTTCTTCAGGTTTAACGCAGGAAGAAATAGACAGGATGCGTAAAGAGGCTGAGGCTAACGCAGATGCTGATAAAGCAGCTAAAGAAAAAGTTGACAAACTGAATGAAGCTGACGGAATGATTTTCCAGACTGAAAAGCAGCTTAAAGAATTTGGTGATAAGCTATCTGATGCTAACAAGCAGCCAATAGAATCGGCACTTGAAGAGCTTAAAAAGGCTTATGAAACTAAAGATGTAGCTACTATACAGCCTGCTTTGGATAAAATTAATGAAGCATGGAAAAATGCATCTGAAGAAATGTACAAAGCCCAGGCAGAAGGTGCCCAGGGTGGTGCAGGACAACAGGGGCAGCCTGAAGGCGGACAGCCACAGGGAGGTGACGATGAAGTTCAGGATGTAGATTTTGAAGAAGTAAAATAATTCTTTAAGAATATATATACTAAAAAAGCAGCGGTTTTAACGCTGCTTTTCTTATTTATAAATGTTTGAAATTTGAATAGCTGATAGCTTATAGCAAGACTAAAATCTGTGGATAATAAAAATGCAGGGTCTGTTGTGCAGATCTGTTTTATCCTTTTTCCACTGCGCTATAGTTTTTGTTTTTATAAACTCGGTAGGCAGGGTAATATCAGCAGCTATACAAAGGTGGGTAGATGGCTGTAGTACACTTAAAATATCCTCCAGTAGTTTATTATTTCGGTAAGGTGTTTCTATAAAAAGCTGCGATTGTTTTTTATCCTGCGACAGTTTTTCAAAGTTTTTAAGAGCACTTTTTTTCTCTCCCTTGTCTATGGGCAAGTAGCCGTTAAAAGCAAAACTTTGCCCATTCATGCCACTTGCCATTATAGCTAGCAGGATAGAGGAGGGACCAGTTAAAGGTACAACCTGTATGCCTTTTTCATGGGCTATTTTTACAATAGCTGCACCGGGGTCGGCTACGCCCGGGCATCCTGCTTCACTCATAAGTCCAACGTTAAACCCTCCAAAACAAGGTTTTATAAAATCATGATGTTCTGACGGTCCTGTATATTTGTTTAAAACTGAAAGTTTTAAATCAGGCTGTTTTTTTGTAGGCAGTATAGCCTTTATAAAACGGCGGGCAGTTTTTTCGTTTTCAACAATATAATGGTCTATAAACTCTATTGAACGCTCTACAGATTGTGGCAGTACATCTTTCGGGTCGCCTTCATTGCCAAGCGGTACAGGGAGCAGGTATAGTTTTCCTAATACTGTCATGAACGCTCTTTTATTAGTTTTTCTGCTACAATGGTACAGGCTTTATCACGCATATTATATACAGTATCAAAACCGTCCTGCTCGCTCCAGTAAGGGTCGGGTACATCTACACCATCTCCGGGGTAAACCTCGTCCATCATCAGTTTAACTTTCTTTTTGGCAGTATCGTCAGGAGCCAGTTTAATTACATCATTGTAATTAGAGCTGTCCATAACATATATATGATCAAAGTCAATAAAGTCAGATTGTTTTAGCTGGCGGGCAATCTGGCAGCTAATATCAAGCCCCCTGCTTTTAGCAGTGGCTACCGACCGTTTATCAGGGTTTTGCCCTGCGTGCCAGTTTCCTGTTCCGGCAGAATCTACCATAAATTTATCTGATGGTAATTTAGATTGTAATATACCTTCTGCCAGTGGAGAACGGCAAATGTTCCCCAGGCAGACCATTAAAATCTTAACAGGCATTATATTGATAGTTTTTTGTTGATGTCATCAACAAATTTTCTGAATTGCTTATCTGTGGTAACAAGATTGTCAACGGTTTTGCAGGCGTGTAAAACAGTAGCATGGTCCCTATCGCCAATTTGTGAGCCAATATTCGCTAAAGATGCTTTTGTAAATTTCTTAGCAAAAAACATGGCAAGCTGCCTTGCCTGTACTACGTGGCGTTTTCTTGTTTTAGACTGTAAAGTATCTATATCTAACTGGAAATAGTCTGAGACTACTTTTTGTATATAATCTATA
>JBQGDD010000426.1:0-8861 GCA_052038845.1 Dyadobacter sp.
TACTCTTTCTTCAGACATAAAACCTTTTTATTATTACCTTTTGCGTTGTGTTGTTGTGTAGTTTAGTCTTCGAACTCTTCTTTAAGGATACGTACTACTTCAAGAATGGTTTCTTCTTCAAGGTCTGTTCGCCTCACAAGGTCTTCAACATCCTGGTTCAGTACGCTTCGCGCAGTATCAAGCCCTATTTTTGCAAACTCCTCTATAACCCATCCTTCAATCTCATCAGAGAATTCAGTAAGCTCAACATCTTCATCTGCCGGGTTACCTTCCCTTATAACGTCCAGCTCATATCCAGTTAAATATCCTGCCAGTTTAATATTATGGCCTCCCCTGCCTATGGCTTTTGATACTTCTTCCAGTTTAAGGAACACTTCTGCCCTGTGGTTTTCTTCATCAATTTTTATAGATGAAACCTTTGCCGGGCTTAATGCCCTTGATATATAAAGCTGGGTATTTGTTGTATAGTTGATAACATCAATATTTTCGTTACCAAGCTCACGCACAATACCGTGTATCCTTGAACCCTTCATACCCACACAGGCGCCTACAGGGTCTATCCTGTCATCATAAGAATCTACCGCTACTTTCGCTTTTTCTCCCGGTATCCTTACTACTTTTTTAACAGTAATAAGCCCGTCAAACACCTCAGGTATTTCCTGCTCAAATAATTTTTCAAGAAACATTTCTGATGTTCTTGACATAATTATCTGCGGCTTATTGCCTTTAAGCTCTACATTCTCAATAATTCCGCGAACGTTATCCCCTTTCCTGAAAAAGTCAGAAGGTATTTGTTTTTCCTTTGGCAAAACAATCTCATTGCCTTCATCATCCACCAAAATTACAGCTTTTGGTCTAACGTGGTGCACTTCGGCAGTATAAATATCGCCTATAAGGTCTTTAAACTGCTTATAAAGGTTAGTATTATCATGCTCATGTATCTTTGATATAAGGTTTTGGCGAAGCGCAAGTATAGCCCTCCTGCCAAGCTGTATCAGCTTAACCTCTTCAGACACGTCTTCCCCAACCTCAAAGTCAGGCTCAATTTTCCTGGCTTCGGTTAAAGATATTTCCTGGTTAGGGTCTTCTACTTCACCATCGGCAACTACCACCCTGTTTCTCCATATCTCCATATCACCCTTATCAGGGTTTATGATTATATCAAAATTATCATCAGATCCGTATTTCTTTTTCAATGCATTCCTAAATACATCTTCAAGTATCGCCATAAGGGTAACACGATCTATAAGCTTATCGTCTTTAAACTCTGAAAACGAATCGATTAATGCGATATTTTCCATGCCAACTTTATATTATTTTAAAACTTTATTACAACTACTGCTTCAACTATATCTCCGTACGGCACTTCTGCCCTTTTAGATACTGTTTCTTTTCCTTTCCCTATTTTTTTTGGCTCGCGGGCTTTCCACTCCAAAACAATAAACTCATCATTAACCTCTGTAAGGTTGGCTTCAATTTGTTCTGTAGCCGTTTTAACCTTAAGGGTTCTGCCTATATTTTTTTTATATTGCCTTACTTTTTTTAAAGGCGTTGTTGCTCCGGCAGAGGCAACCTCAAGCGAAAAGTCATGCTCTTCCCTGTCAAGGTTATGTTCTATTGCCCTGCTTACATCAATACAATCCTGCAGTGTTACTCCGTTATCGCCATCCAGCGTAACAAGAATTTTGTTTGCGTCATTTATTGAAAGCTCAATAAGAAACAGCTCAGGACGTTCATCAAGAGCCTCCTGCAACAAACTGCTTACTTTTTCTTTAAATGCCATAAATTTATAAAAAGAGGGGACTACAGCCCCCTCATTATTTAGTTTCCCATTAAATAACTGTGCAAATATATTAATAATTTTTATATATTGAAAATCATTGGTTAATGTAAAATTAATTATTACCTTTATTGTATTAAATTTCCAACCAAATCTTTGTTAATTTACATTTATCTATGAAAAAAATTTTAGTTCCTACTGATTTTTCTGACCATGCCGAATATGCATTAAAAGTAGCAGCACAAATTGCACGTAAAAATAATGGCGAAATATATTTACTCCACATGCTGGAGCTGCCTAACCATATAAGTGACGACGGTATTGGCGAAAGCAACGCTGTTGGCTCTAGCGCGGGGATACCCGAAGTAATGTTTTTTATGAAAAAAGCGCGTGAGCGTTTTGCAGAAGTAGCCGCAGCACCCTACCTTGAAGGGATAACAGTAGTAGAAGCCCTGCAGTTTGACAAAGCATTTGAAGGTATTATTACCCATTCTAAAAAACACGATATAGATCTTATAGTTATGGGATCTCACGGAGCAAGCGGTTTCCGTGAGATGTTTATAGGATCCAATACCGAGAAAGTTGTAAGAACATCGGACATACCGGTACTGGTTATTAAAAAAGAGGAAGGCGAGTTTAAACCTGAAAAATTTGTTTTTGCATCTGATTTTTCAAAAGAAATAAAAAAACCTTTTGCCAAGGTTGTTGATTTTGCAAACAGCTTTGACATTAACCTTCATCTTGTTTTTATAAACACGCCAAACGATTTTAAATCAACACACGCAGCAGAAAAGCTAATTCATAATTTTGCAGCAGAGTTTAACATTAATAACTACAGCACACACATTTATAATGATATAAATGTTGAAAAAGGGATACTCCATTTTGCCAACAGTGTAAATGCAGACCTTATAGGAATGTGCACACATGGCAGAAAAGGGCTGGCACACTTTTTTAACGGCAGCGTGAGCGAAGACCTTGTTAATCACTCTGTAAGACCAGTGGTAACTTTTAGGATATAAATAACAGAAACATATAAAGCAAAAAAACCTCTCATTTCTGAGAGGTTTTTTGTTGGCCCACTAGGACTCGAACCTAGAACGACTGAACCAAAATCAGCTGTGTTACCATTACACCATGGGCCAATCTTCCTGATTGCGGGTGCAAATGTAGCACATAATTTTTTTAATGCAAATTTTTTGCTTCAAAAAATATTAAAAAAATATTTCCTGCGTTATGTAGGTATAATCAACCCTATTTGTAGGAATACATAACCTCTTATTAAACAAGCCTATGCACAACATTAACTTTAAAAAATGGAATATCCTGTTCGGGTGGCTGTCATTTGCAATAGCCCTTATTGTTTACACTTTAACGGTAGAACCCACTGTTAGCTTTTGGGATAGCGGCGAATATATTTCAACGTCAGCAAAACTACAGGTAGGACACCCGCCGGGGGCACCGCTTTTCCAGATGATTGGGGCGTTTTTTGCCACGTTTGCCCCAAGCCCTGACTATGTTGCTCTTATGGTAAACATGGTATCGGTACTTTCATCGGCATTTACCATTCTTTTTATGTTTTGGTCGGTCACCCTGTTAGTTAAATCATTTGTAGTTAAAACTTCGCAATTTAATAACCAAACAGCTATAATGACGTTAGGCAGTTCGTTTACAGCAAGTCTTGCCTTTTTATTTTCTGACAGTTTTTGGTTTAATGCAACGGAAACCGAAGTATATTCTATGGCTTCTTTATTTATTGCACTGCTGATGTGGGCAGGCTTAAAATGGGGAGAAGAAATGCACCAGCCACGCGGTAACAGATGGCTGTTATTAATAGCATTGCTAACCGGTTTGTCTTTTGGTGTGCACTTTATGGCTTTACTTACTTTACCCTCTATAGGGTTAATATATTATTTTAAAAACTATGAGAAAATAACTGCTAAAAATTTTATTATAGCCAATATAGCCGTAGCAGCATTGCTGTTATTTGTATTTATGTTTTTACTCCCCAATACGCTTTCACTTTTTGCAAAAGCTGAAATTTTTATGGTTAACAGTATGGGGCTGCCTTTTAACTCCGGCACTATAATTATGTTTATGCTTATAGCAGTCTTGTTTTGGGCAGGGCTACGCTATACAAGGAAAAATCAGCTTATAAAATACAATACCCTGCTGCTTTGCCTTCTGTTTATATTTGCAGGCTTTTCTACCTGGATGGTATTACCCATACGTGCTAATGCCAACGTGGTTATAAATGAATTTAATCCTTCGGATGCTACAACACTATTAGGATATTATAACCGTGAACAGTATGGCGAGCAAAACACGTTCTACGGCCCTATGTACACATCTGCCTACGCTGGGCTTGACAAAACCACGCCATATAAAAACAGTAAACCCATTTATAAAAGAGATTATACGACAAACAAATATATAATTGCCAATAATTATATACTGGCGCATCAAAATCCAGATGAAAATCATAATGGTTTTTTACCCAGGATGAGCAGCGATAAGCATAATGTAAATTACATGGATTATGCAGGGCCGCCCAAGTTTAAGGTAAACCACAGCTACCCTTTTGAAAGAGACCTGCCTTATTTGGGCATAGATACAAGCAGGCTGAGCGAAGAAGACACTGCTATGGCAGCCGCAGATTTAAAAAACCAGCTTGAAAATGTAGTGGCAGAATTTAAATTAGCCTATAGCAAAGGTGAAGTTGACAACAGGGGTTATGATTCATTTCTTAAATCATACAAGCAGTACTTAACGATTGAAAAACCCTCGCTGTCTGAAAATTTACAGTTTATGGTTAACTACCAGTTTGGCTATATGTACTGGCGGTATCTGATGTGGAACTTTGCAGGAAAGCAAAATGACATACAGGGTAAAAACACAATATTAAACGGCAACTGGATAAGCGGCATTAATGCAATAGATGAACTAAGGCTTGATGCACAGGACTACCTTACTACAGATATGCTTGGCAACAAAGGGCGCAATACATATTACTTTATACCTTTTATACTTGGTGTAATCGGCTTGATATATCATGCAAAAAAAGATTTCAGGAGCTTTTATGTATTGCTTGCATTATTCCTTTTTGCCGGCATAGCACTTAAAATCTTTCTTAATGAAAAACCTTTTGAAGTCCGGGAAAGAGATTATGCCCTTGTAGGCTCGTTTTATGTTTTTGCAATTTGGATAGCCTTTGGGGTTTACGCAATATTTGATGTGATTAAAAAATACATCAGCCCAAAAGTTGCTGTACCTGCTGTGCTAACGGTTGCCCTGTTATCCGCTCCTACACTTATGGCACGTGAAAACTGGGACGACCATGACCGTTCAGGGCGTTATACCGCATTGGCAATGGCAAAAGCCTACCTTGACTCCTGCGAACCGAATTCAATATTATTTACCATTGGCGACAGTGATACTTTTACCGCATGGTATGCACAGGAGGTTGAAGGCTACAGGACTGATGTAAGGGTAGCCTGTACCACCTACCTGCCCAGCGACTGGTATATAGACCAGATGAAAAGGCAGGCTTATGACTCTACACCCCTTCCAATATCATTTAAACAGGAGCAGTACATAAACGGAACAAGGGATTATGTATTATTAAATAAAAAAACAGATGAAAGGCTGGACATTAAAGATTTTATAGCTTTTCTATCTTTAGATGATGACAGGGCTAAACTTGAAATGGAAAACGGGCAGAAAATAAGTTATTACCCAACTAATAAAATACGCATATCGGTAAATAAAGAGCAGGTAATAAAAAGCGGTATGATTCCGCAAAACCTGCATGAGGGAATTGTACCATATATTGACATAGACCTGCCCGAAGTGCTCTATAAACACAACCTTATCATGTTAGACATTGTAGCGAACAATAACTGGGAACGCCCAATATATTTTGTAGGCGGAACTCTTGATGATGAGCAGTATATATGGATGAAAGACTATTTACAGTTAGAAGGCATGGCATACAGGCTTATACCCGTAAAAACAAAAGCTGATAACGAAAACCCCTTAGAACTTGGCAACATACATAATGAAAAAATGTATGACACTGTTATGAAGTGGGATTGGGGCAACGGCAACAGCCCTGAAATATACCACGACCCGCAAACGCTTAATATAAGTATTGGGTACAGGCAAAACCTTGCACGGCTTACTGACAGCCTTATTAAAGAAGGAAGCATTGAAAAAGCTGCTGAAATAATTGACTTAGCGATAGAAAAAATGCCTGTAAAACATTATAAGCATTATTTTATGTATGAGCCTTTTGCAGACGGCTATTACCGCATAGGACAAAAGCAAAAAGCCCGGCAGCTTTTATCTCAGCTTGTGAAAAAATACAAAGACAACCTTACCTATTACAGTTCTTTAAGCACAGAAACACAAAACTCGCTTTATTACAGTATTGGCAGGGATATAGAAAGCTACAGGAGTCTTTTACTTATTATGAAAGAAAATAATGACACGGAGTTTTACAGTGCAAACAAAAAAGCCTTTAATTACCATAACAGTAAATTCAGGTTTTTAAACCGTGAAGATGAGTAAAACCATTTAAACAGCATCCAATTATTATGTTTAATTAAATTAACTCGTCCAAAAAACACTTTACAGGCATTACCTTAACTAAAAAAATAGTTTCTTTGCATAGAAATAATCCGGAATTCATTGTACATGATCACATTTAACTTTAAAAAATGGAATACCCTTTTGGGCTGGTCTGTTTTTGCCATTGCTCTTGTTGTTTATTCTTTAACGGTTGAACCTACACTTAGCTTTTGGGATTGTGGAGAATATATAGCCACATCGGCTAAGTTACAGGTTGGACACCCACCGGGCGCACCTTTATTCCAAATGGTAGGCGCATTCTTTTCAATGTTTGCAACAGGCCCGGATAAAGTTGCCTTAATGGTTAATATGGTATCGGTATTTTCGAGTGCATTTACCATATTGTTCATGTACTGGTCAATGACTATTATTTTAAAAAATGTTATTGAGCGTTTTACAGAATTAAATACCCATAATGCTGTAGCGGTACTAGGGGGCTCTGCAGTTGGTGCATTAGCCTTTACTTTTTCAGACAGTTTCTGGTTTAATGCTGTAGAGGCAGAAGTATATGCTATGGCATCGCTTTTTATAGCGTTGTTATTATGGTTGGGGCTTCGCTGGGGCGAAGATATGCACACGCCCAGGGGTAACAAATGGCTGCTGATTATTTCGCTTGTAGTAGGTTTATCTTTTGGGGTACACTTTATGGCGCTTTTGGCTATCCCTTCAATAGGCTTTATATATTTCTTTAAAAATTATGAGAAAGTAACAGTTAAAAACTTCATTATTGCCAACGTTGCCATTGTAGCGGTACTGCTGTTCATATTTAAATTCCTCTTGCCTTATACCATGGGTCTTTTCGGTAAAACCGAAATATTTATGGTAAACAGCCTTGGTATGCCTTTTAATTCAGGTACTATATTCATTGCTTTGGTTATTATAGTGTTTTTCTACTTTGGGCTACAGTACACCAAAAAGAAAAATATGCCTATATATAATACTTCGCTACTTTGCATATTATTTATTTTTATAGGCTTTTCAACATGGATGATGCTGCCCATACGCGCTAACGCTAATGTAGTAATCAACGAGAACAGACCTTCTGATGCTGCCGAAGTACTTGCTTATTATAACAGGGAACAGTATGGCGAGCAGAAATTATTTTACGGGTCAATGTATTCTGACACGTATGCAGGGTTAGACCCTAATAACCCATATGAAGATGAAAAGCCCAACTACCAGAGGGACTACAAAACAGGCAAATATGTAATTGTAAACAATTATAAAAATGCCAAGCAAAATACTGACGACAGGCACAAAGGCTTTATGCCAAGAATGTGGAGTACAGACCATGCTGTTAATTATATGAGCTTTACAAGACCTCTTGATTTCAGGATAGACTCCTCCTACCCTTTTGAAAGGGAACTTGAAGGGTATGGCTTACCACTGGATCAGATGAGTCCTGAAGAAGTAGTAATGGCAACAGCCGAAGTGAGAGGTCAGCTTGAAGAAGTCATAAATGAATTCAGGAGTTCCCTTCGTTCAGGAGAAATAGGGCTTGATGAGTATGATAAATTCCTTAAAAGCTACAGCCAGTACCTTATTGTAGAGAAACCGTCATTCATGGACAATATGCAGTTTATGTTTGAATACCAGTTTGGCTATATGTATGGGCGCTACCTTATGTGGAATTTCGCCGGAAGGCAAAATGACATACAGGGCAGGTATGACAACCTTAACGGCAACTGGATAAGCGGCATAAAGCCAATTGACAGCTCTCTTAGAGGAACCCAGGATAACCTGCCGGGCGACCAAAAAAACAATAAAGGGCGTAATGTTTATTACTTCCTGCCTTTAATACTGGGAATAATTGGATTTATATATCATGCCAACAAAGACGCTAGAAGTTTTTATGTGCTGCTGGCACTATTCCTGTTTACAGGTTTAGCCCTGAAAATATACCTTAACGAAAGGCCTTTTGAACCACGCGAAAGAGATTATGCACTGGTAGGCTCTTTTTATGTATTTGCCATGTGGATAGGTATAGGGGTATATGCCTTATATGATGGTATTAAAAAATATATAGCACCAAAAGTAGCTGCCCCGGCAATTATTGCAGTAACATTTCTTGCCGCTCCGGTATTAATGGCTTCCCAAAACTGGGACGACCATGACCGTTCTGACAGGTACACGGCGCTGGCAATGGCAAAAGCATACCTTTCGTCCTGCGAGCCTAACGCTATTTTATTTACCATTGGAGATAATGATACCTTCCCGTTATGGTATGCTCAGGAAATAGAAGGTTTCCGTACTGATGTAAGAATAGTAAATACGAGCCTTTTTGCCACCGACTGGTATATTGACCAAATGAAGGCCAAAGCCTATGAGAGCGACCCGTTGCCAATATCCTTTAAACACGAACAATATGTACAGGGCACGAGAGATTATATGATTTATGACCCGCTTACAGATAACCGTTGGGATATCAAAAAATTAATCGAATTTATAGCCT
>JBQGDD010000427.1:0-1770 GCA_052038845.1 Dyadobacter sp.
CAGCTACACGCAGCCTGCCATACTTATCTTTATTAGCTATAGGCTTTAGCGTTAGTTTAGTAATATCCCTAAAAGTTATAAGCCCTACCAGTTTATAATTTTCGTTAACAACAGGTAGTTTTTCAATTTTATGCTCCTGCAATATACTTTCGGCAGTATCAAGGGTTGTCCCTTCTCCCGCAGTTACCAGATTTTCTGTAGTCATTACCTCCAGTATAGAGCGGTTGCCATTCTTCTCAAAACGAAGGTCACGGTTGGTAACAATACCTTTTAGTGTACCGTTTTCATCCACTACAGGAATACCACCAATACCGTACTCACGCATGGCGTTTTTAGCATCAGCAACAGTAGCCGAAAGCGGCAACGTAACCGGATCGATAATCATACCCGATTCTGCCCTTTTTACTTTGCGTACTTCTGTAGCCTGCTGCTCTATAGTCATGTTCTTGTGCAGTACACCAATGCCACCCTCACGGGCCATTGCAATAGCCATAGCACTTTCGGTAACAGTATCCATAGCTGCGGAAACTATTGGTACGTTAAGGGTAATATTTCGTGAAAATTTAGATTGTATGCTTACTTCGCGTGGTAATACTTCAGAGTAGTTGGGAACCAGAAGAACATCATCATAGGTTAAACCCTCGCCGATGATTTTATTTAAGTGTGCTTTCATGTTGCAATTTGTAGTTAAATTGCATGCAAATATAGTGAATTTTAGCAAGAAAAGAAATAGCTTCTCATATATTACTTTTGTTATTTTAATCTGTTACGCTTGGTGGAAGAAACAGGTAATTATACGTGTATACAAAACTCGTGGCTTGTTTAAATTTATCCCTTTTAAATTTAAGCTGAATAACCTAATCCAAAATTTATGCAAGATTCTAATATAAAAATTCCGGTAGTATATAGTAATGAAATTAATACTTCTATAGGAACTGCAATAAGAGTTGCTACATCAATACCTGCTTTTATAGGTTATACCCCTAAAGCTGAATATTCAGGCAAATCATATCACAACAAGCCTTTTAAAGTGACATCGTTACAAATATTTGAAACTGTTTATGGTTTTTCTCAGGAAAAAAATAATCAATCCTATCCGCAGTATTATATAAAAGAACAACCTAATGGAGATATTGCGGAGTCCGTTATGTTGAATGAAAAACACTATACTATTGAAGTTGACCCTGCAACTGTTTACTACCTATATAACAGCGTTAAGCTATTTTTTATAAATGGTGGCGAAGAAGCATATATCATTTCAGTGGGCAACTACGGCAACCTATCAGGCACATATACTTTATGTGAAGGAGAAATAATTAATCCTAACATGAAATTAGATGATTTGCTAAAAGGTATTGATGCTGTTAAAAACATACCAGAAGTTACATTATATCTTTGTCCCGAAGCAACTTTACTTTCAGTAGATGAGAATGGTATTTTGATGCAGAAAATGCTTAACCAGTGTAGTGAACTAAATACTGCAATGGCAATATTTGATGTAAAAGGTACTAAGTCTACTCATATATCATCATATAAAAACAGTATTGCTGACTTTAGATATCATGTTGGAGAGGCAAATCTGAGTTATGGTGCTGCTTACTGCCCATTTGTTCATACATCTGTTGTCAATAGTATTAATTACACCAATTTTTTTGGTGGTGATATTATGCAGCTTAAGCCTATCCTCGACACGCCTTATAATGCAGATTCTGCTGTTGTAAATATACTACAGGAGATACATGATAATAAAAGGGCTTCGGATGTTTCCCA
>JBQGDD010000428.1:0-6153 GCA_052038845.1 Dyadobacter sp.
TGCCTGTACAGTTATTGCCGACACAATTAAACCAAGGGATAAAATTTTTTTTACGTATGTCATGTTTGGCTCGTTTATTGGTAAATAACGTATATTATTTCTTCAAAAGTACTATAATTTATTATTATTTTAAGAGCCATAATTCACTTTTAAAATACAGATTTCGTAATTTTGACAAAATTTTATGATAATGATGACAGCGTCTTTTACAGGTATTATAAAAACAATCCTTATAATTTTATTGGTATATTACGGGTTAAAGTTTCTCTTACGCCTTTTTGCGCCTGTTATTGTACAAAAGGTAGTAAACAAAGCAGGACGCAGTTTTTATGAGCAGCAACAGCAATATGCACAAAACCAGTATAACAGCCAAAACAAACAAAGTGCACCTGATAAAGCCCCTAAAGAAAAGAAAAAAGTGGGGGAGTATATAGATTACGAAGAAATTGATTAAATAAATAGCCCCGCTAAAAAGCGGGGTTTTTTGTTTACCCACCTTATATTGCTGTATGTATAATGGCAGTTTTACTTAAAATAAGTATCTTCACAGCGTTTTAATCAATCTTTATGAAATACATTAATAAGTACTATCCTTACCTGATTGCCATAATCGGCTTTGTGGTTATTTCTTTATTTTATTTCTATCCGGTATTGCAGGGCAAACAGATATACCAGTCTGATATAGCCCAATATACAGGCATGGCGAAGGAGCAGAATGATTTTAGAAAAGATACAGGAGAAGAACCTTACTGGACAAACAGTGCCTTTGGCGGTATGCCTACTTATCAGCTTGGGGCAAACTATCCCCATAACTACATAAAGCAGCTTGATTATGCACTGCGTTTCCTGCCCCGCCCGGCAGATTACCTCTTCCTTTACTTTTTAGGATTTTTTGTATTGATGCGTGTGTTGAAAATAGATCCTTTAAAAGCATTTTTTGGGGCTTTGGCTTTTGGTTTTTCTACGTATCTTATAATTATACTTGGCGTAGGCCACAATGCAAAGGCTCATGCCATTGCCTATATGCCTATGATTGTGGCGGGTGTACTGTTGGTTTTTAAAAAGAGATATATAGCAGGGGCTCTGCTCACAATGGTGGCTGCCGCGTTGGAGATTAATGCAAACCATTTCCAAATGACCTATTACCTGTTATTACTCCTTATAGTAATAGGTATTTATTTTGTAATACAGATAGTTAAGCATAAAGATTTTAAGCACCTTGGGGTATCTGTAGCGATATTTATTGCAGCGGGGATATTATCTGTAGGAGTCAATGCAGGAAACTTAATGGCTACTGCTGAATATACCGATTTTAGTATAAGAGGAAAAAATGAGCTTGGCTTTAACCCTGACGGGTCGGCTAATACCACGAGTTCAGCAATGGAATATGATTATATTACTGAATACAGCTATGGTATTGCAGAAAGCCTGAACCTTATTGCACCGAGGCTTTTTGGGGGTGGTGGGCGTGAGGATGTAGGTAATGAATCTGTAATGTATGACTTTATACTTTCACAGGGTGCATCTGCAACAGATGCTGAAAATTTTGTAAAAAACGTGCCTACCTACTGGGGAGACCAGCCAATAGTAGAGGCTCCTGCCTATATTGGTGCTGTTGTTTTCTTTTTAGCGGTTCTCGCTCTGTTTCAGGACAGAAGAAAAATAAAATATGCTTTTTTAGCGGGTGCTATACTCTCCCTTATGCTGTCTTGGGGTAAAAATTTCCCTGCGCTTACCACTTTTTTTATTGATTATGTTCCGCTTTATGATAAGTTCAGGGCGGTGTCTTCCATCCAGGTAATTTTAGAACTGTGTATGCCGGTACTTGCCCTTATGGGGTTGCAGACATTCTTTACACACAAGGAAAAACAGTGGGAAAACCTACGTAAGGCTGCGGCAGTAACATTAGGTATTTTTATAGGTTTACTGCTCATTAAAAGCTCGTTTAGTTTTTCAGGGCTTAATGATGGCAGATTTAAGCAGATGTATGGCGATATAGGACCTGCTTTTGTAGATGCCCTTAAAGAGCAGCGTAAAAGTATGTACACGTCAGATGTGCTGCGTTCAGGTATTTTGGTTTTTATGGTTGCAGGTATAATGTGGGTTTACATAAAAGAAAAACTTTCACAATCGGTAGCAGTTATATTGGTTGGTGTTTTTTTAGTGGCAGATTTATTTTTTATTGATAAGAGCTATGTAAACAGTGATGATTTTGTGAGCGCGAGGGAAGTAAACAATCCCTTTCAGCCTTCGGAAGCAGATAAATACATTTTGGAAGATACTTCCGAATACAGGGTATATGAGCCTTACGCAAGGCTACAGGGCAGGACATCCTATTTCCATAAATCGGTAGGGGGGTACAGCGCAGTAAGGCCAAGAAGGGTAGATCAGCTATTTACTTATAATATAGATAACAAACTGCCTGAAATAGTGCAGAGTGTTGATATGGAAACTATGGCATTAGGCAGGGAGTTCCCAATTTTAAATATGCTCAATGTAAAGTATTTATTAGTACAGGCTAATGATGGCAGCAATGTGCCGCTGGAAAATCCTTTTGCTAATGGTTCGGCATGGTTCACCCAAAAAATCACTATTGCTGAAAGTCCCGATGAGGTTATGAAAAACCTAAACAGCTTTAACCCGAAACAGGAGGCACTGATTATTAAAGGTAAAGATACCGCATTGCCTGAAAGCAGAAACTTTACTGCTGACAGCACTGCTGTTATTACACTTGATACACATAAACCTAATTACATTAAATATGCTTCTCGAAACAGTAATGATGGTTTTGCCGTGTTTTCTGAAATATATTATCCTTACGGATGGAATGCCTACATAGACGGTAAACTGACACCACATTATGAAGTTAACTACGTTTTAAGGGGTATGAACATACCGGCAGGTAAACATACAATAGAGTTTAAGTTTGAGCCGCAGGTGGTACAAACGGGAGGTACTATATCACTTGTCAGCTGTATTTTAATGGTATTGCTTATAGGTGGAGGTGTATATGCTGAACGAAAAAAAGCAGGTCAGCAAAATAATTAAACTTTTGAAGGTACTCATTATAACATATTATTGGCCTCCGGCAGGCGGGCCGGGAGTGCAACGCTGGCTTAAGTTTGTTAAGTACCTGCCTGATTATAGTATTGAACCTGTTGTGTATATACCTGAAAATCCTACGTATCCGTTACTTGATAAAGGCTTGCTGGAAGAAGTTAACCCCGAAACAACAATTATCAGGCATAAGATAACCGAGCCTTATGCATGGGCTTCGGTATTTTCTAAAAAAGATACCAATAAAATTAGTTCCGGGATAATTCCTGCTAAAAAAAAGCAGTCGTTTATGCAGCGGCTTATGCTTTGGGTAAGGGGTAACCTATTTATACCCGATGCACGCGTACTATGGGTAAAGCCTTCTGTTAACTATCTTACAGCGTATATAAAGAAAAATAATATTGATACTGTTATAACAACCGGCCCCCCGCACAGCCTGCACCTTATAGGATTAGGTTTAAAAAAGGAACTGCCTGTAAAATGGGTTGCCGACTTCCGTGATCCCTGGACAACAATTGGCTATCATAAGGAGCTTAAATTATCTGCTTCGGCTGCTAAAAAACATAAGGAGCTGGAAAAAGAGGTGCTTACCTCTGCCGACGCTGTTATTGTAACCAGCCCAACTACAAAAAAGGAATTTGAAGTACTGACAGATAAACCAATAGCTGTAATTACTAATGGCTACGATACCGAAAAAATAGCTAAACAGCCCCTTGATAAAAAGTTTACGCTGGCGCATATAGGTTCTTTTCTGTCTGAACGTAACCCGCGCATATTATGGAAAGCACTTTCTGAATTAATAAAGGAAAATGCAGATTTTAAAAAGCATTTTGAACTTAAGCTGATAGGAGCAGTAAGCAGCGAAGTATTAGAGGCTATTAAAGAGTTTAAGCTGAATGATTACGTAAATAATCTGGGTTATGTTTCGCATACCGAAGCCCTTCAGCATCAAAAGCGTTCGCAGGTGCTGCTTTTGGTTGAGATAAACTCAGAAGATACTAAGTGCATTATTCCGGGTAAATTGTTTGAATATATGGTTTCTGAAAGACCTATTATTGGAATTGGTCCCGACGGTACTGATTTTGCCGGAATAATCAGGGCAACCAATACAGGTGTCTGTACAACTTATTTTGAAAAAGAAAAACTAAAACAGGCACTATTAGATTATTTTACAGAATACCAAAGGGGCAGTTTAAAATCGAATGCAATTGGGCTGCAGCAATACTCCCGCAAAAACTTAACGGGGCAGTTGGTTAATGTCCTTAAAACTGTGCAATAAAGGCATCTTCATTGCGATAGTAAACAAAAAAATCCCGCCACCTTATGAGAAAATGACGGGACTTAACAAACCAACCAACCAATTATTAACAAACCTCAAAATTAATCTGAGATTCGTTTTTTATACAACAAGTTGTGTGCCAAAAATGGTTTAATGTAATATTATTTATTACAATATACCTTGTAGGTCTGTTAAAATATAATACCGAATAAAAGTAGTGACAAGAGTACTATAAAAAGAACTATAAATAATAACGGTGGAGGTTCGGTATTGTGCATCGCTGAAGGTTTAGTTGGATGTGTTGCAGATTTTAATACTGAAATTTTCTTTATGCAAAAAGCATCCATATTTGCAATACGAAGTAATTTATTGTGAATTTTCAGCCTGTGTTCCGCATTAAGAAATATAGATGAAACCAGTATTTCGTCTATAATCAGGTTATTGGTACAAGCATCATCAGATTTTATGAGGAACTCGATAGTGTTATCGGTTAGCACATCGTCAATCACTTTAAAGAGTGCATATTCGTTAACATACCCTCCCGAATTAAACACCTTGTTTTTAATATTTTTAAAAAGCATAAGGTACGTTGCCGATGTAGTTACCCTGGCTCCGGACATGGTACTGCGATAGTTTTTCTGGTAGCCTATACTATAATCGTAAGCATTTCTTTTAGCAGTATCACTCAGGATAATATACGACTCTGATATTTCCTTAAAACGCTCCTCGCTTGCTTTGTCTCCAAAATTTTTATCAGGATGATACTTTACTGCCAATACCCGGTAAGCCCTTTTAATCTCCTCCTGCGAAGCTGTGGACGTAATATCGAGTATTTTGTAGTAGTTTGTCATTAATGAAAGTTTATTTCATATAATACCTAAATAACAATTATGAAAATCATAGTTCATCCAGCTTTTTTGAAAATTTTTTCGAACCAGCCAATATAGATTATTCAAATAGCATTGAACTCAAAACTCAAAACTCGCTACTAAATTTTCTCCTTCAAATATTTACCTGTAGACGATTTAGCATTTTTCGCTACTTCTTCGGGTGTGCCAAAAGCAATTAAATGCCCTCCATGTTCGCCCCCTTCGGGGCCAATATCTATAATATAGTCGGCACACTTAATAAGGTCAAGATTATGCTCAATAACAATTATGGAGTGCCCTTTTTCTATCAGTGCTTCAAAAGAAGCCAGCAGTTTTTGTATATCATGAAAATGCAGCCCTGTAGTGGGTTCGTCAAATACAAATAAAGCCTTTTCTTTAGTAACTCCCTTTACTAAAAACGAAGCCAGTTTTATACGCTGTGCCTCACCACCCGAAAGGGTAGAGGAGCTTTGACCCAGCTGTACATAGCCCAGCCCAACATCCTGCAAAGGCTGTAGTTTTTGCGTTATCTTGGTTTGGTTGTGTTCTCCAAAAAATGCTACTGCATCATCAATAGTCATTGTCAGGATATCGTCGATGTTTTTACCTTCAAAGGTTACTTCCAGTATTTCCTTTTTAAAACGCTTGCCATTACAGGTTTCGCATTCGAGGTGAACATCTGCCATAAACTGCATTTCTATAGTAACTTCGCCTTCACCCTTACAGGTTTCACAGCGTCCGCCATCTACGTTAAAAGAAAAATGCTTTGCCTGGTAGCCGCGCATTTTAGATAGTTTTTGTTTGGAGAATAAGTCCCTTATATCGTCATATGCTTTAATGTAAGTAACAGGGTTAGAGCGTGAACTTCGCCCTATAGGGTTCTGGTCTACATACTCAATATGTTTGATGTGCGAAAAGCTGCCCTGTAACTCTGTAAACTGCCCTGCT
>JBQGDD010000429.1:0-2725 GCA_052038845.1 Dyadobacter sp.
CGACCTGCTATTACATGTTGTAGATATCTCACATCCTGATTTTGAAGACCACATTGCATCCGTAAACCAGATATTACAGGACATTAAAAGTATTGATAAAGCAACTATTATGGTTTTCAATAAAATTGATGCTTATAAACCACTGACAATAGATGATGATGACCTTGTAACCGAAAAAACACCACGACATAATTCGCTTGAAGAATGGAAAGCAACATGGATGAGTAATGTTGGCGAGAAAAATGCACTTTTCGTTTCCGCAACTAATAAGGAGAATTTTGAAGAGTTCCGGGAAAAAGTATATGAAGCAGTACGTGAAATACATATAACACGTTTCCCTTACAATAACTTCCTGTATCCCGATTATAAAGAGAATACAGCCGAAGAACAAGACTAAGGAATGCAACCCAAAGGATTATCTATTAATAGATAATCCTTTTTTAATCATTAATATCAATCAAAAAATGCAATCACAAACCAATCCGGCCCCTTTGTCGGGCTACCAGAAATTTGTAATATTCCTGCTGGCGATAACACAATTTACCGTAATACTGGATTTTATGGTAATGTCACCTTTGGGAGATATACTTATGAAATCTCTCGATATGAACCCCTCGCAATTCGGCATCGCGGTTTCGGCTTATGCTTTCAGCGCAGGATTATCAGGATTGCTTACCGCAGGGTTCGCTGATAAGTTTGACCGTAAAAAGCTGTTGCTATTCTTCTATATAGGATTTATAGGCGGCACAATACTGTGTGGTCTTGTAAATTCTTATGAGTTACTTGTGGCAGCCCGTATTATTACAGGGCTGTTTGGCGGGGTTATCGGCTCAATATCTATGGCTATCGTAGCCGACCTTTTTGCCATACAGCAACGTGGCCGTGTTATGGGTTTCCTGCAAATGGGTTTTGGGGCCAGCCAGGTGCTAGGCATACCTATAGGGTTATACCTTGCTGATAAATGGCACTGGCACACTCCTTTTATATGGATAGCGGTAATGGCGGCAATTATAGCATCGCTTATATTATTAAGACTGAAACCCATTACGCAACATCTTGAAGTAAAACAGGATAAAAACCCATTCCTGCACCTGTGGCACACAGTAAAAAACAAGGATTACCGAATAGGATTTACAGCTACGGCACTGCTTTCGATAGGCGGGTTTATGATGATGCCCTTCGGTACTGCATTTGCTGTAAATAACCTAAAGGTAACACACGAGCAGCTACCGCTTATTTATATGATTGCAGGCATAAGCACCCTTATTATTATGCCCATGATAGGAAAACTGAGTGACCGGGCAGATAAAATGAAGATTTTTGCCATTGCGTGTGTCTGGATGATTGCTGTAGTGGTATCATACACGCACCTTACTGCTACACCATTGTGGCTGGTAATAGGATTCAATGTATTAATGATGATAGGTATAATGGGCCGTATGGTACCCTCAACCGCCTTAGTTACCGGTGTGCCCGGTATGAAAGACCGCGGCGCTTTTATGAGCATCAATTCTTCTTTACAACAAATTGCGGGTGGTATTGCAGCTGCTTTTGCAGGAATGATAGTAGTACAGCAAACCAAATACAGCCCATTGGAACATTATGATATAATAGGCTACATAGTAGCCGCTATAACACTGATAAGTATATGGCTTATGGCCCGCGTAAATAAAATGGTAAAACGCAAGACGGCTGAACAACCTAATGTACATACCCAATTTACCGATGTACCGGTACACGAAATTTAAGCAATTAAAAATAGCTATATTCTGCATATTAAAGCCCACTCATTTTAGGAGTAGGCTTTAATTTTTTATGCTTGCCCTATCAGGCTGTTTTTTTAATCTGTCTGGCTACCTGCCTGCAATACGTTTGGAGCTTGCTGATGTAAAAATTATTAACCTCATCCATCTGCTGAATTGAAATTTTTGGAGATGATTCGTTAAATTCTTTTGCCAGATGATTGAGTTCTTCCCGTAATCTGGGGCGTAGATTATTAAGCTGTGCCAGATAAAGCTGCATCTTAAAGAGATTATCTGCATCCGGCTTTTGCCCTACCACAGTCAATTTTGTCCTGTAAAGTTCTTTTGCGAAATTCTTGTAGTCTTCAATCATAGTAAAGGTAATTTTACTAAAGTTAAAGACAGATTTAATGAACAATAGTTAATTAACGCATAAAATTATGCATGCATTCCATTTTATAAAGTTCAATTACTGACTCTACTCTCTTTAAACTACTTATATCATTTTGAAGGTTATATTTTTTAATGAACATTTCCTTTAACCGGGTAAAAGACTTCTCTAATTCTGCTTTAAACTCTTCAAAATTTAAATTTTTGTTTAATGCCTCCTGCACTTCCGTACAATTAAGCACCAGCCTGCTCTCCAGGTCGCTGTAGTTAACATTCATATTTTTGGGTTTTAGGGGACGCAAAAATATGTTTAATAATCTTAAATTAAATACTATTATAACTTAACTTTAAAAGGTTTACCGATTTGTAAAAAATAAAGCGGTTTTTAGGCCGCTTTATTTTTTATTATATTATGTTTTATGGAATTTTTAAAATCCGTAATTAACAGCTACCCCAAATACCTGGCGCACCTGGAAACCACGAAATGCATTATCATCATAAATGGTTTGGAACATAAGATTAGTGGTAAGGTAACGGTTAATGCGCATTACCACATTCAGCTGGTAATCAATATCAACATTTTGTGGATCTTC
>JBQGDD010000430.1:0-6721 GCA_052038845.1 Dyadobacter sp.
TTATGGTTATCGGGCTGCCGCTCTGGGCTATTGGCTCGCCGTCTAAGGTCCAGGTTATATCTACACCATTGATGTCAAAGTTGCCGGGGGTTACTGTCAGTTCTGCTTCACTTCCTTCACATATCGTTAGATCTTCTGTTAGGGTGAATTGGGGTGAAAGATCCTGTACAATCAAATTAAATTGTTTAACCCCGTAACATTCTGTCACTTCATCATATATTCTTACGAATATTGTCTGCTGGAATTGGGTTGTATTAGTATAAAGCAGATCTAATGCGTCATCCGGATTACCTTCTTCAGCAGCTTCTTCAGTAAGATAGAAACTTATAGTATAATCGTCCTGAACTAATCCCTGAAGAATTATATCTACATTCTCATTAAGGTCAAATTCAAAGAAACCAGAGGCATCACATGCTGTTAAATCGATTGGGTCTTCTGTTACAATCTCAACTGCATCATAAAACTCAATTAACACATCTCCTTCAACTGCACATGTTGAGCCTACAAAAAGAGCAGATACTGCATATTGACCATTTTCTGTAACTGTAAGCGTTGGTCCAGTTTCGTTTTCAAGAACTTCACCATCCATGTACCATATAAAGTCATAATCTTCTGGATCAAGATTAGTATCAAGTACATACTCTCCTCCTGCACAAATAGCATTACCGCCTTCTACAGTTAAATCGTCAGGGAATGGAACTTCACCAAGGTTAAAGCTACCTCCATTAAGGAATACTGCAGAGTTAAAACTTGAATCGTTATAATCAGCGATTACCATCTTGATATGATATGTCTGCCCCTGTACTACGTCTGCACTAGCTTGCATTACCACAGTCTGACCATTGTATCCAATAGCTGCCGCATCAGGATCGTTAGGATTATAGATATCAAAATATTCTACATTTTCTGATGAACAACCACCATTATAGGCGTTATCCCTAATTGTTACCACCGATACAGGAATAGATGTACCCGGTATTACTGCAAGATTTGCTGCATCATCCGGCGAACTAAGCGGAGTTAATATAAATGCAAACGCATCTGAATAGCTACACTGGAACGTTCCGTATTCTTTTGACGCGAATAGGAAATCGAAACTGATCTGGTCTGTTAACGGTATGAAATCAAATTCGAGTATTGTAGCATTATACAATGGACCGTTATTTCCACCCTGAGCTATAATAGCTGCTAGATCTGCATCACCAGGCCATAAATTACTGTCAAAAGTTGCCGTACTCGGGTATGGCCCAGGAGCTTCGCTTATACCTCCTGTAGCAAGTACAATACCTTCTTCAAAAGGGAAGTTAGAACCATTTTGGTTAAAGTAGCCTATACTGCTTGACTGCCCAAAATCAGAACCTGAAACTGATGATATATTAGTTATTATAGCACAGTCTGAACCTATAAGTACATCCTGCACAAGCTCTTCTATCGTATAATCTGTATCACTAACTGTAATAGGCGGAACCGGAGTTCTTACACAAATATTGAACGATGAACTTGTAGGCACTGCTGTTGATGTAGTATAAACCTGTACAAAATAAGTTTCCCCTACAGTAAGACCTGTTATAACGCTGCTTGCACCACTTGTACAGCTTATTTCTACCATGTTTCCACAATCATCTCCTGAATATACAGCATGGTTAAGGAATGGGCCAACAACATTACTTAGTAAAACACTGTGAGTTGTTGCTGTTGCTGTAAACTCAAACCACACCTCCAATGGTGGAACGTTCCATGAACAGCTTGGCTGCATTGCAGAGCTTGTAGCCCCTATTAATGTACCTCCAACTACTTCATCACAGTCAGAGCCCGGGTTAACAGGTACCTCAACCGCTCCTTCACAATCATCATTAACAATAGCGGTTACGAATGGTAGTGGACCTGAAAGGTTACTGTTACCATCTTCTTCACCACACATTGCTATTATATAAAATACATATGCAGTACCAGAGTCTAAATCTTCAACTGTGTATGGGTTTTCAGTAACTATTGTACCGTTCCCGTCTCCCGCTGTTGGCTCAGGCGAACCTGCCGGAAGCACCCATATTTCCCATTGTCCTGCATCACCCATTTCTGTCCAGCTTATTGTAGCTGAATCGATAGTAAGCTCTTCTACTGTTAAATCCTGTGGTTTAGGACATGCAGGAGGTGTACAATCTCCTATACCTGTGTATAGCAATGTATTTTGTGAACCTGTTCCCGGAGGTTTTGTATAAACATCTTCAAGGAAAGGTGTATATACTGTAATTCCAACTTCGTTTGCGAAAGAACCTCCTGAATTCCAGAATAACTCAAATTCAATATCCGGACAAAGAGGTACCTGAATTGTAGCAAGAGAGCCAGAAGTCATAGTTAAAGTACCCATTATAATACCATTTTGAGTTACTGTCATAGTATTACCGTTCCAGCCATCACCCCAGCTGTCTGTAAGTTCAAAGATATAATTACACTGTTCTGACTCTTCACATACATCAGTATGGAATTCTACAGGACCAGACCATCGGCTCAAATCATCTTCAGCACATACTGCCCTTACATAATATTCATATATGGTAGCAGGCTCTAATGCCGCTGTATAAGGATTATTAGTTGTTAAAATTCCTTCAGAATCTTCATCAGGTTCAGGGCTTCCAACAGGTACTATATATACTTCCCATTGGGTAGCGCTTCCTGCCTCTGTCCATCCTAATTCTGCATCATTAAGTCCTGTGCTGTTCACTACAAGACCCGTAGGCTGCGGACATGTTGGCATTGTTGTAAATGATGCCGGACCTGCGATTTCGCTAATTTCTCCTGTATCACAAATTACCCTTACGTAAAACTGATAATCAGTATCCGGGTCAAGGTCTTCAACTAATGTTGGGTTAGTTGTAGCTGTAATTCCCACTGCATCATCGCCCGGGGCAGGATCGCCTTCTTCCACAATAAAGTATTCCCACTCTCCTGTAGCACCACCACTCCAGCTAAGCTCTACTGAGGTTGTGGTTATATCATTTGCCTGTAAGTTTTCCGGAGCCAAACATGCCGGTGTTACACAATCTACAGTTCCACTATACAGTAAGCTGTTTTGTGTACCTGTACCCGGAGGTTTTGTATAAATAGTCTGACCGAATGAGTTTACTATAGAAATCCCTACTTCGCCGGCAAAAGAGCCTCCTGAATTCCAGTATAACTGGAAAGGAATATCATGGCAAAGATTAACTGTTACAGAACCCTGGCTACCTGAAGTTAAAGTTAATACAGATACTATAACACCATTTTGGCTGAGATTCATTGTATTGCCATTCCAGCCGTCTCCCCATGTATCAGTTAGCAAAAAAGTATATTCACACTGATCTGCTGCTTCACATATATTTGTGCTAAATGCAAAAGGACCTGCCCATACACTAAATGTGCCATCGCCACAATCTGACCTTACATAAAATTCATAAAGTGTAGCCGGTTCTAAATCAGTAGCCAGATAAGCAGTATTATTAGTAGTAGTAACACCTGCTCCCGGAGGGATACCACCATTTACTCCCTGTACAACAACTTCCCATGAGGTTGCTCCACCCGGCTCTGTCCAGGAAAGTTCTGCAGAAGTAAGCCCTTCATTAGTTGATGCCAGGTTTGTAGGCTCAGGGCAGTTTACTACCTGTATGGTTAATGTATAAGGAGTTGTTTGTGGGGATGCCCATGTAGATATTACGAAGTAATATGTAGTTCCCGCGGTAACGTTAAGTTCAAACGAAACATCTGTAGCAGCAAAGCCACCAACACCGCCACCAATACAGCTAACACCAATATCATCACAGTCATCATAAGCAAATATACCCGCATAAGTTCCTGTGTCAGTCATATCGATACTTATAACGCCATCTTCAAGAGCCTCATAGGCATATACAACATCATCACCGTTAAGGTATGCCGAAGTAGTACCACAACCTGATGAACCCGGGCTGCCACTATAATCATCGCCATAACCCGCAGTGTTGTCAGTAGTTGAGTAAGGAAGTGCAGCAATTGTTATTGGCGCCTCACACGTTGCACCAAGGGCTACGGTACTAAAGTTAAACGGACCTGCCCAGGCACTGTAGTTACCTGAACCTTCGTCATCGCAAATGGCTCTCACGTAAAATTTATAGTCGGAGTTTTCAGACAGACCGTCTGCCGCTGTTGCTATATATGGCGAAGGTCCATCATGCACAAATCCTGAACCTGTAGGGGGTAAAAGCTGGTCAACAATTTCTATTTCAAAAGAAGTTGCGCTGCTGTTGTTTGTCCAGATTAAAGTAGCTGTATCCAAACCAATGCTTGTAGCATTTAAGCCTGTAGGTGCTAAGCACTGCTCTACCACCTGAACCATATCTACCAGCCACCTGTCGCCATTATTACCTTTCATTACAAAGGCAAGGCGTACATTATCACCATAGACTTCACTTGGCAGGTTAACAACAACCTGATTATACTCTGTCTGAGAAGGGTTAATATCAAATTCACCCCACTCTTCAAGAAGGTCAAAGTCAGCAGGATCAGCACTTGAGTTGGTTGTATTGATATACAACTCATAAATAGTACCTTGGTCAAGAGGCACGGTAAGCCTTGACTGGAAGCGTAGCTGTCCGTTGGTAGGTACTTCAAAAACCGGCGTAATAAGCCAGTCTTCTGTTAGGCTGCCTGCCGCAACCGTTTCCCTGTTTAGATAAGCAGCGTGTGTGCCCGCTGTTCCCTCAAATGAGGGAAAAGCCGTAGAGTGTGCCTGAACCTGCCACTGCTGTGCGGGACCGGCTACATTCACTCTGTTCCAACCCGGGGGAAGGTTGGCTCCATTACCCTCAAAATCCTCATCAAGCTGCGAATAACCGCAGAAAGAAATTAAGGCCATGAAAAGCAATAATGTAATTTTTTTCATAGATTTATATTTAGTAGTTTATGTTTAAGATTTCGAAAATAAGTAAAAAAATGCAACTCTAATCAGCATAAGTTAAAGATAATTCAATTTTATGCCAAAAAAAACAAAATTTAAATTTAATGTTATGAATATAAAAATATACACCGCGATTTTAATCCAAAAAATAGTAATCGCATAAACTATTCATATCTTTGAACTGTAATTTTTACTAAATCAATATGCTTAAAGCATTAAAAATATATTTTGCATCAGACCAACATTTTGGTGCCCCTACCCCACAAGACAGCTTCCCTCGGGAGCAAAAGTTTACCGCATGGCTTGAAGAGATAAAAAAGGATGCAGATGTAATTTTTTTACTGGGTGACCTTTTTGATTTTTGGTTTGAATACAAAACCGTTGTGCCAAAAGGGTTTATACGGGTGCTAGGCAAACTTGCCGAGCTTAGAGACAGCGGAATTAAAATTTACTTTTTTACGGGCAACCATGACCTGTGGATGCATGATTATTTTGAAAAAGAACTCAACATACCTGTGTACCATAAACCAAAAGAATTTGAGTTTAACAACAAGCTTTTTTTAATTGGGCATGGCGACGGACTGGGCCCCGGAGATAAAGGCTATAAGCGTATGAAAAAGGTTTTTACCAACCCTTTTTCTAAATGGCTTTTCAGGTGGCTGCATCCTGATATTGGGGTAAAACTGGCACAATACCTTTCGGTTAAAAACAAATTAATTTCCGGCGATGCCGATGTGAAGTTTTTAGGCGAAGAAAACGAGTGGCTGGTACTTTATTCTAAACGCAAACTGGAGAAAAAACATTACGATTACTTTATATTCGGGCATAGGCATTTACCCATGACAATCGACTTGGGAAACAACTCTAAATATATAAACCTGGGCGACTGGATAGGCTATTTTACCTATGGGGTTTTTAACGGTGAAATGTTTGAACTGAAAGAATACAAAAACTAATTTTTGCACACATTATTAAGATATTCCAGTAAATTTAAATTGAACAAAGTCCCCTCAACAAGGTCTTTTATAAGATATAGTTCGTTTTTAGAAACTGCCAAATCTACCCCTTTAAGCGGTGTTTTTAGCAAATACCTGTAGCAACTGCTCCGCGTATTACAGCCGCTGCATTCTGTTTCATTACAGGCTTTATCTATAATTGAAGTAAATTCTTTTATCTCATTTTCAGTAAGGTAAAAACCTGTTTCTTTAAACACGAGCTGTACTTTATCGGTAAGTATTTTATCTCCCTTACGCCAGTGGAATGCTACCCCAAAATCGTTATAATAGATTTGCTCAATTTCCTTCATGCAGAATGATTTTAAACAAAAATAGCATTTTATTTAAAATCGTTCTAAATTAAAGATGAAAGATTAACCTAAGTTATCAACAGCTATTCTTCACAACGAATATCCCGTAAACGTAATTGCAGCGTAGTTTCGCCATTCCACACATTTTCATCTATAGAATAAACAGCATCAAAAAATTCTCCATTACATGCGAGGTCTTTTTTTGTCGCAAGCCCGAAACCTATAGCAGCGTATCCTTGAGAATCACCCTGACGTACAAAGAGCTTTAAATGACTTTCATCTGCACCTATGGGTTTGCCGAAGCCACTGTCTTTAATTCCCCTGCTTACAAAAACAGGTGTCATATTACCGGGACCAAAGGGTTCAAACTGTTTTAATATCCTGAAAAATTTTGGGGTTATCTGGTTAAAATTAAGTTCAGCATCTATAGTAATTTCAGGAATCAGCATATCGGGATGGATAGTCTCAGCAACAACTGCTTCAAACTTCTCCCTAAAGCCTGCATA
>JBQGDD010000431.1:0-8882 GCA_052038845.1 Dyadobacter sp.
ACAGTTATTGATGTAGCCGGGTTTTCAGTTACAACTACAGTTATTTCCGGGCTTGTAAGGTTACCGCTCATAGCCTTAACGGTGTAAGTACCGGTTTGTGTTGCTTCAAATGTATTATCATCCTGTTCTACATTATTAACGTAGATTGCAGAAGAAAAAGTTACATTTTGATTAAGGTTATTCATTACAGTGAAAGTGAAACTTTCACCTAAAGCTACTGTTGAAGCATTTGAAGAAATAGTAATGCCGGTAACATTACCCCCTCCATTATCATCATCACTACTACATGATGTGAATAAAGCTGTTCCTGCTACAGCTAAAAAGCAAAATAATTTTTTCATAACAAAAATATAAAGTTTAATTAATAATTGGGCTAAAATTAGTTTAAATAACATCAACTATCCTAATTTTATTGTAGCTAATTGTGTTAAAAAATGCTAATACTATGTTTTTTCCTAATTGTCAGCTAATTATGTCAGTAAAATAATAAATAACTTAAAGTATTTAGGGTAATATATGAGAAATTCGTAAATTTACGGAGCTATAACTTTATATATAATGAATAAAATACTTGAAAGCAATCCTATGATTGAGAGGCTTCCTAAGCATTTAAAACAATTTATAAAGCCACAGGATTATGATGAATACACACCTATTAATCAGGCTGTGTGGCGGTATGTAATGCGTAAAAATGTAGATTACCTTAGTAAGGTTGCACACAGTTCATATCTTGAAGGACTGAAAAAGACAGGTATCGAGATAGATAACATACCCAGTATGTATGGTATGAACAGGATATTAAAGGATATAGGCTGGGCGGCAGTAGCGGTAGATGGTTTTATCCCACCTAATGCTTTTATGGAATTTCAGGCATATAATGTACTTGTAATAGCATCAGACATAAGACAACTTGAGCATATAGAATATACCCCCGCACCTGATATTATTCACGAAGGCGCAGGGCACGCGCCTATAATTGCAAATCCAGAGTATGCTGAATACTTAAGGCGTTTTGGTGAAATAGGCTGTAAAGCTATATCATCGGCAAGGGATTATGAAATATATGAGGCTATAAGACTGCTTTCTATTTTAAAGGAAGCGGAAGACACTCCACAGGAGGAAATTGATGCAATAGAGAAAAGGGTTGATGAACTTCAAAATGAGGTGGCAGAGCCTTCTGAAATGGCACTTATACGAAACCTGCATTGGTGGACGGTTGAGTATGGTTTAATAGGAACTGTAGAAAATCCGAAAATATATGGTGCAGGGCTGCTTTCATCTATAGGTGAAAGTGCATGGTGTATGACAGATAAAGTAAAAAAACTTCCTTACGATATTGAAGCGGCTTACCAGAGTTTTGATATAACTAAGCCGCAACCCCAACTTTTTGTAACCCCGGATTTTGCACATCTAAACCTTGTACTTGAAGAGTTTGCCAATAAAATGGCATTACGCACAGGAGGTCTGTCTGGTGTTGAAAAGCTGATAAAGTCTAACGCTTTAGGCACGATAGAGCTAAGTACAGGGATTCAGGTATCAGGTGTATTTACTAATGTAATTGAAGAAAACGGAAAGCCCGTATATATACAGACAACGGGCAAAACCGCTTTAGCATACAGGGAAAAAGAACTGGTAGGGCATAGTACAGAGTACCATGCTGAAGGTTTTGGAAGTCCTGTAGGTAAACTTAAAGGCATTAACCTTGCTATTGAGGATATGAGCCCACGTGACCTGAAAGCGTATGCAATATATGAAGGTGAGAGGGTAACACTGGAGTTTGAAGGTAACATAGTAGTTTCAGGTGAAATTATTACAGGGACAAGAAACCTACAGGGTAAAATAATTCTTATCAGTTTTAAAAACTGTACAGTTACACATAATGATAAAGTATTATTTCAGCCGGAATGGGGAATATATGATATGGCAGTAGGTAAAAAGATAATTTCTGCATTTTCAGGTCCGGCAGATGTAAACAGCTTTGACCTTATTACACACGTGCCATCCAGTACAACTATAAAGTCGAAAAAATCTCCTGAAAGAAAAGGGCTTGAAGATTTGTACCAAAATATCCGAAACCTTAGAAACGGTGAAAAAACAGAATTGAGTATAGAAGACACTTTTGACAAACTTAGTTCGAACCATACTAATGACTGGCTGCTTTCAGTTGAAATTGCTGAATTGCTTTATAAAAACAATCAAAGTACTTTACTGGAAAAAGTTATGGAGCATCTTAACGATGTGAAAAAGCGAAGACCCGAAGTAGCTCATCTTATTGATGGAGGCTTGGAGCTACTATTTGAAAAAGAGAAAACTGTTTAAAAAAGAGTGCTGAGAGGCACTCTTTTTAGTTTATTTTTCTTTTATATTTAATGTAGCCTATTATGTATATAATAAAAATTAGATAGGGTAAAATATACTTTAGTTTAAGGGTAATGCTTAAATCCCAAAATGACCCGTCCAGCAAACCTGATACAATTGCGAATGTAAAAAGTAGAAAGCCGAATGAAAACCAAATAAGAATAAACGGATTATATAATACACTTTTTTTAAGCATAAGTAATTTATTTTAAAATGTTATGTACGGATACTGCTCCTGTAATACATTTATTTTATCGTTTAGTTTTGCTATAAATTTTTTATGCTGTTCAGATTCAGGGTTAAACGACCTGTGAGACAGGCTTTTTTGAACAGAAGCAACATCTTCCATTGTTTTATGAGAGTTTTCGTTTATATAACTCTCAGTAAAGCGTTGCCATATATAATCAACAGCAGTTTGGTTAGGGTGTATCATATCTTCATTATAGAAACGATAATCCCTTAATTCATCCATCATAATTTCATAAGAAGGGAAATATGCAATATACTCACTGCTTTCCTGCTCTATAAAATTTTGTACTGCCGAAATAAGGTTAGCCTTACTCCATTGGTTTTCTGTAAATCCGTCTTTTATATGCCTTACTGGTGATACAGTGAAAATAACCTGAACATGGGGCTTCATTTCCCGTATCATATTTATAGTGCTCTGTAGGCTCTGCTTTATACGTTCGGTATCAAGAAGTTCTTTAGTAAATTCTTTTTGGTTGACTTTATGGCAGTTAGCTACAGTTTTATTGCTTTCATTATGGTTGTACACCCAGGCAGTGCCAAGGGTTATAATAATGTAAGATGCACTTTTTACAGCTTCGTTCAGCAAAAGCGAAGCAGTATTTAAACTTTTAATTAAGTCATCTGGACCCGTACTGCTTAAATCACTATGGGCATCAAAGCAATGCCAACGCTCGCTATGAAAAAAAATATCAGTTTTGCTGAATGTTTTTTTATTCAGTGCAAAGCTGATGATTTTTTCAATGGCAAATGGATGAAACAGGATACCAAACGGATTTATAGTATTCCTGAATTTGTAATACTCCAGTTTCTGACCAATATTCACTGCAAAACAGGAACCCAAAGACACTATATGCGAATCATAACTTATGGGTAAGCTGTTCTTCTTAATAGGTATTTGGGTTCTGAACTGCATATAATTACTTTATAAATGCTTCGGCTGCTTTTAAAGCATCGTTTATGCCACTTAAATTTTTACCACCCGCAGTGGCAAAAAATGGCTGTCCGCCGCCGCCGCCCTGGATGTGTTTGCCCAGTTCCCTTACTACCTGTCCGGCATTTAGCCCCTTTTCGGCAACAAGCTCTTTAGATATGTAGCAGGTAAGCAGAGGTTTATCATCCTGTGCTGTAGCAAGTACAATAAACAGGTTATTGCCAAGATTGCCTAATTCATAAGCTAAATCTTTTGCGCTGCCTGCATCAAGGTCAACCTGTTTGGCAAGAAACTGTATGCCATTTATTTCCTGCAACTCTTTAGCGAGCTCTCCTTTCAGGTTTTTTGCTTTGTCTTTTAACAGGCTTTCAAGCTGTTTTTTAAGCTTAGTATTTTCATCCTGTAAAGAAGCTACTGCCTTTAAAGTATCCTGCGGGTTTTTTAGAGCCAGTTTTATTTCTTCAAGTGCTTTTTCCTGAGATGCAAAATAATTTTTAACGGCATTGTTTGTTATAGCTTCAATACGGCGTATTCCCGCCGCTACGGCACTTTCACTTACAATCTTAAAGTACCATATATCAGCAGTATTATTAACGTGTATGCCGCCGCATAGCTCCATACTGTCGCCAAATTTAATAGCGCGAACATTATCGCCATACTTCTCGCCGAAAAGTGCCATAGCACCTTCCTCCACTGCCTGTGCAAAAGGTACGCTTCTGCGTTCTACCAGTGGCAGGTGTTCCTGTATTCTCTCGTTAACAAAGTTTTCAACCTGCTGTAATTCTTCATCAGTCACTTTAGAAAAGTGTGAAAAGTCGAATCTTAAATAGTCAGGGCTTACTAAGGAACCTTTTTGTTCTACATGGATTCCTAATATGCTTCTTAATGCCTGGTGCAGCAGGTGAGTAGCAGTATGGTTACCTGCCGAGTTACTCCTTAAAGCTGTATCTACTTTTGCAGTAAATACAGCATCTGTATTTTCAGGCAGTTTTTTTGTTATATGCAGTATAAGGTTATTCTCTTTCTTGGTATCGGTAACTTCTATGGTTTCGTTAGCTGATATAAGTTTTCCTTTATCGCCTACCTGTCCCCCACCTTCAGGATAAAAAGGTGTTTTATCTAACACTATCTGGTAAAGCGTGCCTTCTTTTTTAGAAGCAACTTTACGGTAACGGGTAATTTTTACGTCATTCTCAGTTTTATCATAGCCTACAAATTCCTCAACATTTCCGGGAGTTAAAATAACCCAGTCTTCGGTAGCTACTTCTCCGGCAGCACGGCTGCGGTCTTTTTGTTTTTTAAGTTCGGCATCAAATTCAGCTTCATTATACAGCATCCCTTTTTCTTTTAAGATAAGGGCAGTAAGGTCTTTAGGGAAACCGAAGGTATCATAAAGCTCAAACGCTTTTGCGCCGGATACTTCTTTACCTTGAGTTTCAGCAACTACATTCTCTAATAATTGCAATCCCTGATCTAATGTGCGTAAAAACGAAGTTTCTTCTTCTTTAATTACATTAGTAACTAATGACTCCTGAGATTTTATTTCCGGAAAAAACTCGCCCATCTGACTGCTCAATACTGCTACCAACTCATAAATAAAAGGTTCTTTTTTATCAAGGAATGTAAATCCGTAACGTATTGCCCTTCTTAATATCCTGCGAATAACATAGCCCGCACCGGTATTGCTTGGCAACTGTCCGTCAGCAATTGCAAAGGCAACGGCACGAACATGGTCGGCAATAACACGAATGGCGATGTTTATTTTCTCTTCCTCTTCGTTGGATGCCTTTACAGTATATTTTGTCCCCGTAAGAACTTCGATTTTTTGTATTAGCGGTGTAAATACATCGGTATCATAATTACTCTGTACCCCTTGTAATACCATGCACAGGCGTTCAAAGCCCATACCAGTATCTACGTGTTGGGATGGTAGCTTTTCAAGAGAACCGTCTGCCTTGCGGTTAAACTCCATGAATACATTATTCCATATCTCTACAACCTGTGGGTGGTCGTTATTTATCAGGTCTTTACCGTTAACTTTTGCCTTTTCACCTGCCGAACGGATATCTACATGTATTTCAGAGCATGGTCCGCAGGGTCCCTGGTCGCCCATTTCCCAAAAGTTGTCCTTTTTATTGCCTAATAAAATACGGTCTTCATCTATAAGCTCTTTCCAGATATCATAAGCTTCCTGATCAAAAGGTACATTATCTTCTTTACTGCCTTCAAAAACGGTAACATATAAAATATCTTTCGGTATTTTATATACTTCAGTAAGCAGTTCCCACGCCCAGTTTATAGCCTCTTTTTTAAAATAGTCGCCAAAGCTCCAGTTACCCAGCATTTCGAACATTGTGTGGTGGTAGGTATCAAACCCCACATCTTCAAGGTCATTGTGCTTACCGGATACCCTAAGGCATTTTTGTGTATCGGCAATACGGCTGCTTTTTGGTACGGCATTACCCAAAAAGTATTCTTTAAACTGCGCCATGCCCGAGTTATTAAACATCAGCGTAGGGTCGTCCTTAGTTACTATAGGTGCCGAAGGGACAATTAAATGTCCTTTGCTTACAAAAAATTGTAAAAATTGTTTCCTGATATCCTGCGATCTCATATTGGGATGTGCGTTTATTTATTAAATATTGTTATTGCCTGTACTGCTAAAAACAGAAAAAAAGGATGAAAACCCGTAACATTTATTAAATTTGTCCGTTTAGTTATTTTCAACCTCATGCAGTTAATATGCAAGGTGCAAAAATAGAATAATTTAAGAACATGTCGAAGGTAAAATATTATTACGATTCAGAAAACCTTGCCTACAAAAAGATAAAGCCTAAAAAGGGTAAAAAAGTTGGCTTTATAGCTTTGTTTCTGGCAGCTTCAGCACTTTTTGGGTTTTTATGCTTCGTAGCCCTTTTAAATACTCCTTTTTTTGAAACACCTAAAGATAAACTACAGGCACGTGAAATTGAGAACCTGAAGTTGAGGTATGAATTGCTTAACCGCAAAATGGATTTGGCAGAAGAGGCATTAGCGAGTGTAGAGGATAGGGATAATAACATATACAGAGCATACTTTAATACATCGCCCATACCTGAAGAACAGCGTAAAGCAGGCTTTGGCGGAGTGAACCGTTATGAAGACCTTGAAGGGTATAATAACTCTGAACTGGTAAAGAAAACTTCAAAAAGGCTCGATGTACTTTCAAAAGAGCTGGTAGTACAGTCTAAATCGTTAGATGAAATTGCAAAGCTGGCAAAAGATAAAGAAAAATTACTGACAGCCATACCCGCTATACAGCCCGTAAAAAATGAAGATTTGCGCCACATGGCTTCAGGCTTTGGTTACAGGAGCGACCCCTTTACCAAAATACGTAAATTTCATGCCGGGATGGATTTTTCTGCCAAAACTGGAACACCCATTTACGCAACCGGAGATGGCGTTGTAGCCCGCGCCGATAACGGGGCTACAGGTTATGGTAACCATATAGTAATTAAGCATGGCTATGGGTATGAAACGCTGTATGCCCACCTTAGCAAATACAAAGTTAAAAAGGGTGAAAAGGTTAAAAGGGGCGATGTTATAGGCTATGTTGGCAGTACAGGAAGATCTGAAGCGCCACACCTGCACTACGAAGTACACAAGAACGGGCAGGTTATTAACCCAATCAACTTTTATTATGGTAATATTTCTGCTAAAGAGTACATTTTAATTTCTAAATTAGCAAATCAGGAAAACCAATCTTTAGACTAATGCATTTAGACTTACCCGAAAAGCGATATTACAGCATAGGTGAACTGGCAAAAGCCTTTAATGTTAACGCATCATTAATACGCTTTTGGGATAAGGAATTTGATGTAATCAAACCTAAAAAAAATGCTAAGGGAAACCGTATGTTTACTCCTGAAGATGTAAAAAACCTGCAGTTAATATACCACCTTGTAAAAGAACGCGGCTTTACACTTGAAGGGGCAAAAGTACACCTGAAAGAAGGACAGCAGAAAACTATGGATAAATTTGAAATTATCCGTAAATTAGAGGCTGTAAAAACCAGTTTAATAAACATTAAAAACGAACTTTAAAAACAAATACAAAAATGAAAAAGTGGATAATTCCGGTAGTTATTATTGCCATACTAATTATTTTCTCAGCATCATCATACAACGGTCTTGTAGGAGTAAGGGCTGATGCCAAGACAGCATGGGCAGATGTAGAAAGCAGTTACCAAAGGAGAAATGACCTTATTGGCAACTTAGTTAATACGGTAAAGGGTGCTGCCGATTTTGAAAGAAACACATTAACTGATGTTATTGAAGCACGCTCAAAAGCAACTTCGGTAAACGTTGATGCAGGAAATCTTAACGAAGCGCAGCTGGCACAGTTTCAGCAGGCACAAAATCAGGTTTCAGGAGCTTTATCAAGACTGCTTGTTACCGTAGAACGTTATCCTGACTTAAAAGCTAACCAAAATTTCCTTGCACTACAATCTCAGCTTGAAGGGACTGAAAACAGAATAAATGTTGCGAGGGACAGGTACAATGAGGCTGTAAATAAATATGATAAAAAGAAACACAGTTTCCCAACTGTTATTTTTGCAGGCATACTTGGGTTTGAGGATATGGCAAGGTTCAAGGCTGATGAAGGTGCTGAAAAGCCTGTAGATGTAGAATTTAATTTTTAATAATAAATAATTATAATATATGCCTGGAACAAAAGATTTTTTAACCAATGAAGATGAAAAAGAGGTAGTGAACGCTATTGCCACTGCCGAGAAAAACACTTCGGGAGAAATACGGGTGCATATTGAAAATCATACAGAAAAACCTCCACTCGAAAGAGCCCAGGAGGTTTTTCATCAATTAGGCATGGGTGAAACGGTTGCCCGTAACGGTGTGCTGTTTTACGTAGGCGTGTCTGACCATACCTTTGCTATAATAGGCGATGAAGGTATAGATAAAGTGGTTGAAAGTGATTTTTGGGACTGCACACGAGATGCTGTAATATCAAATTTTAAAGAAGGAAAATTTAGAGACGGACTTGTAGATGGTATATTAAGGGCGGGTGAGCGCCTTAAGCAGTTTTTTCCGTATGAGGATAAAGGCAATACCAATGAGCTGTCTAATGAAATATCAAGAAGCTAATAATGACATATATCAAAAAATATAAATTACTATTACCGCTATTATTACTTATTTTAGGAAATACGGTACTGGCACAAACAGCAAAAATACCTGAACGACCGAACTTTATTCCGCCTGTTATAGATAGTACCAAAACACTCTCTGAAACCCAATACAGGCAACTGTATGACAAGCTAAAGGTATATAGTGATACAACCTCTACA
>JBQGDD010000432.1:0-3149 GCA_052038845.1 Dyadobacter sp.
GCTTGATGAAGACCAGACAAGCCAGATAATTGCAAGGTTGTTATCTGAATATAAAATTGAATATGCGCAAAACAGAAACTGTTCCTATAAGCCAAGGAAAGATGAAAGAAAAATCAAACGTCCTTAAATGATTAATTAGCATCACCTAATATACTTATTTTTTTGTGCCCACAACTCAGTGCCAATTAATAGGACATTTTATCAGCAGTATTACTATTGCTATCACAATTAATGTAGGGTCATAGGACGTTGAAATGCTGCATCCGAATAGTGGTAGGTGGCTTTCAGTTGCCAAATTCGATGGATATTTATGTAATTTTGCAGGGATACATACAACATTGTAAAATGAACAGATGGAACAAATCCGAGACTTTTTTGAAAAGACTTTTAAGCTGACTGACCTAGATTGGCAGATTTTTTCATCTAAACTTACAAAGAGGGATTTTCCAAAAAATCACACTCTTTTAAAAGCAGGACAAATTTAAAATAACCTTTCATTTGTCGAGACAGGTATTGTTCGTTTTTATATTTCTAAAGAAGAAAACGACCTTACCTTTGCTTTTTCTTTTAGCAACAGTTTTACAAGCGGATATAATTCATTTTTAACCAGGGAGCCATCAAGCTATTTTGTAGAGACACTGGCAAAAACAACACTTTGGCAATTAACTTATGAGGATTTACAAGAGATTTACAAAAAAACAGAGGTAGGCAATGCGATAGGGCGGGCGGCAAGCGAAGAACTGTTTTTGAAGAAATCGAAGAGAGAACTTTCTCTACTAAATGAAACGGCGGAACAGCGATACCTAAATTTATTTACCGAAGAGCCCAAGTTGATAAACGAAATACCACTGAAGTACATTGCTTCTTACATAGGTATTACACCACAGGCATTAAGCAGAATCCGCAAACGAATTTCTTAACTTAGGTTCATTGCTTTACTTGGAGCGACAGACGACCTTTGTAGGAAAAGATGAAACCTCTAATCGTTCTAATTACTGTATTTGCAGTTTCCTTATTTGCTATAAAAATACTTCGTGGCACTTATGAAGTGCCAGTATCGGGCAGGATAGCAATGTCTGCAATGTTGGTGTTTTCTGCTATAGGGCATTTTGTATTTACCAAAGGAATGTCATTGATGATACCTGACTTTATTCCGTTTAAAACAGAAACCGTTTATCTGACAGGAATTGCTGAAATTGTTTTCGCTGTCGGACTTCTATTACCAAATTATCGGGATTTAACTGCTTGGTTACTCATAACCTTTTTACTACTGGTGCTTCCTGCGAACATCTATGCTTCTGTAAAGCATGTAGATTATCAAAAAGCTACTTTCGGGGGAAATGGATTGAATTACTTATGGTTCAGAATACCTCTCCAAATACTTTTCATTGTTTGGACGTATATGTCAGCGATCAATAAATGATAATAATAACTATTTCCAACCCCTATAGATTTCCTATTCTGATGGGCACTCTCGGGAGATTGTATGTCCTCAAAGCTCGAAAGATGCAGATAGCCAAGTTTGACGTTTGGAGAAAAACTGTCAGCAAATATTTTTTCGTACCCTGCTCAATGAAGATGGGGTAATTCCTAAATAAGATGCCAGGTAAGATAGTGGAATTCGGTTGGCAAGGTTTGGGTGCTTTTCAAGGAATGAAAGATAGCGGGTGGTGGCATCCTCTGAAATTATCGGATTCAATTTATCAATCTTTTCCATCATAGATTTTGAAAGGATTTTCTGTACTATTTTGTCCCAGCCCATAATAGTATTGGAGAGCTCCAGCCAATGCACATCTGAAAATGTCAAGATTTTACAGTCTGTAACAGCCTGTACATATCCTGTTGCGGGAATTCTGTTTTCAAAACTATATAGATCCACAAAAAAATTATTTTCGTCCATAAAATAACTTGTAATGTTCTCTCCCTTCTTGTCGAAATAGCAAAAGCGGATTACTCCTTCAAGAATGAAACCGACACGTTTCGCGGTTAATCCCGCCTCGGAAAAGTACTGATCTTTATACAGGTCCAGTCCGGTGGCTTTTTTAGATATCAGATCAATCTGTTGCTTGTTGAGGTGTCCGAACTGTAATATATAGTTTATCAAATTTTCCATGTTACAAAGTTAAAAATCTTCTAAGTGTGGCATTTGCCATTTGGCAAAAACCAAAACATTATTTATATGACTTTTTGCCAAATGACAATCGACCTTAATATTAATGAAGGCAACTTTGTATAAATAATAATGAAAATGGAAAAATTGAATATCGTAATGACAGGGGGAACCTCCGGCTTTGGAGCTGTAACTTCCACAGAGCTGATTAACAACAAAGGAACACGGTTATTCTTAGGGAATAGAAACAGTCACATAGACGGGGCTGTACACATCCCCCTCAATCTGGAAAACCTGGATGAAGTAAGGAAATTTGCTCTAGAGGTAATAAAAAGTATGAATTCCGAAAAGATTCATGTGCTTATATTCAACGCAGGTATGAACCACCCGGATATCAATTCGAGAACTGTTGATGGTTTTGAAACAACCTTTGCTGTCAATCATCTGGCACATTTCTATTTGCTGAAATTATTAATGCCCCATCTCGATATCAATGCCAGAATAATAATGACTACCAGTGGCACTCACGATCCGGATGAAAAGGCATTATCTGCTCCGCCAATACATGCTAATGCATTGTGGCTGGCACATCCCGAAAAAGACGAAACTCTGGATAAGAGAATGACCATTAATGCGCAAAGAGCTTACTCTTCTTCCAAATTATGTACTATCCTTACTATAAAATATCTAACTGAAACTACCCAGATACTTCAAGACAACTGGCAATGCATAGCATATGATCCTGGCCCTACACCCGGAACTGGTTTACTCCAAAAAGGGACATTAATTATGCGTATTGCCTGGAAGCTTTTTACCATACCATTTTTGCGAAAACGAATTCTTCCCAAATCTAACAGTATTAAAGACGCAGGTACGACGTTAGCCAACTTAGCCTTAGGAAAGATAAAAATACCTGAAGGGAAAGTTTACGTGGCATTGAGGGCAGGTAAGCCAACATTCCCACTTCCCTCTGCATTAGCGCAGAATAAAAGTTTAATGGAAGAACTGTGGAAGAACTGCGTGCAGCTATTGAACGAAG
>JBQGDD010000433.1:0-3029 GCA_052038845.1 Dyadobacter sp.
AATACCCTTACCGAATATGAATCTGTATCTATAGAGGCTGAAAGTATTGTGTTTAAATATCCGGGCACGACTAAAGATGTTATTAAAGAAGTAACCCTTAAAATAGACCAGGGAGAAAAAATAGTTTTAAATGGCAATAACGGTTCAGGAAAAACTACACTTATACGCCTGCTTTCTGGATTGCTGCAGCCTACATCCGGCTCACTTTACATTAATGACAGTACTTACAGAAAAATTGATATAGCGTCATACAGGGCAAAAATGGGTACTATTACCCACAAGGAGACACTTTTTGAAGGCACCCTGTTAGATAATATTACTTTTCATGATGATTCAATCAGCCAGGAAGACCTAAAATGGGCTATAGATTCTGTAAAGCTAACTCATTTTATTAAAACGCTTCCGCAGGGGCTTGATACAACCATCTTACAGGAGGGCAAGCAGCTGTCATCTTCCAATGCGCAAAAAATACTACTGGCAAGAAGCATTGTACGCCGGCCTTCAATTCTTTTCTATGAAGACCCTACCGACAGGATGGACAGCGATGTAGCAGAAGAATTAATTGATTTTATCTTTTCTGAAGAAAATAACTGGACGGTAGTCGTATCGTCTGCCAATCCACACTGGAAGGAAAAAGCTACCCGACAGATTATTATGGATAATGGTAAAATAGTAAATGATACTAAAAAATAATAACGAGCCATGTTAAATATATCAGGTAATAAAAAAGCACCTATTGAAGCTATAGCAAACTATAGTTCAATAAAGTACCTTAGCGACAGGCCGCACTATAAAATTCTTAATAAAATAATTATAGGGCTGTGTGTTATTGCGTTTCTCATGCTTTTTCTCCCATGGACACAAAATATATCAGGAACAGGTGCGGTAACCACACTTAAGCCAAATCAAAGACCACAAACTATACATACGGCAATTGCCGGAAGGATAGAAAAATGGTATGTTCAGGAGGGCGATTTTGTTAATAAGGGCGATACCATCCTTTTTATATCTGAAATTAAGGAAGGATATTTTAACCCTGACCTTGTGGGCAATACCGAAAAGCAGGTAAACGCAAAAAAGAATTCGCTTTTATCGTATGATGAGAAAGTAAACGCACTTGAGTTACAGATAACTGCGCTAAATAATGAAAAAGAGCTGAGGCTGCAACAGGCAAGAAATAAAATAAGGCAGTCGCTACTAACGGTAAAAAGCGACAGTATAGACCTTGAAGCGGTAAAAACACAGCTAAATATCGCCACAACCCAGTTTGACCGTTCGGTAACGCTGAATAAAGACGGGTTAAAGCCGCTAACCGATGTAGAGGAAAAAAGGCTTAAACTACAGGAGGCACAGGCAAAAATAATTACACAGGAAAATAAATTACTGACTTCCAGAAATGAGCTTATCAACGCCGAGGTAGAAATTAACAGGATTAATGCGGAATATGCCGAAAAGGTATCTAAGTCAAGCAGTGATAAGTTTACTGCCCTTAGTAATCAGTTTGATACCGAAGCACAGGTAAACCAGCTCGAAAACCAGTATGTAAATTACAGTATAAGGAATGGGATGTATTATATAAAAGCTCCGCAAAGTGGCTTTATAAACCGTGCTCTCCAATCAGGTTTAGGAGAAACTATAAAGGAAGGTACTCCCGTAGTAAGCATTATGCCTTATGATTATGAAATTGCAGTTGAAACCTACGTTAACCCTATTGACCTGCCATTACTTAAAAAGGGAGATGAAGTGCGCGTTTGGTTTGACGGATGGCCAACTATTGTATTTTCTGGCTGGCCCGATATGTCATATGGTACTTTTGGAGGGCGTATTGTAGCTATCGAAAACTTTATTAGCCCCAATGGCAAATACAGGGTGCTGATAGCCCCCGATAAAAATGAAGACCCCTGGCCAAAACAGTTAAGTGTAGGTTCTGGTGCGCAGACTATAGCACTGCTGGAAACCGTACCTGTGTGGTTTGAAATATGGAGAACCCTTAACGGATTTCCTCCTAATTACTATCAGTCTGGCACACAAACCGCAGAAAAATAATACAGTAAATGATCAGAATAAAGTATATACTCCTATTTTGCTTTATCACGCCCCTGGCTATTGCGCAGCAGCTACAGCCGGAGCAATTGAGTTTTGATGAGTACTTAGGGTATTTAAAAAAATACCATCCATTAGTACGGCAGGCAAATCTCGAAATCAGTTCTGCACAGGCAATGCTTATGGAGGCAAGGGGTGCCTTTGACCCTAAAATTGAAGTTGACTTTAACCAAAAACAATTTAGGGATACAGAATATTACTCCCTGCTTAACAGCAGTTTTAAAATACCTACATGGTATGGCGTTGAAATAAAAGCAGGTTTTGATAATAGTGAGGGTATGTATGTTAACCCCCAAAACACATTGCCTAACAGTGGTTTAACATCATTAGGCATTAATGTACCATTGGCGCAGGGGCTTTTGATAAACAGGCGCATGGCCGACCTGCGTGCTGCCAAAGTACAGGTTCAGCTTAGCGATGCTGAACGAAAGCTACAGGCTACCAATGTAATATATGATGCCTCTATAGCCTACTTTAACTGGAAGAGAGCATATAACGAAGTACAGCTTTACAGTACTTACCTTGACTATGCAATAACACGGTATGACGGTATTACCAAACTGATAGAAGCAGGAGATAAACCTGTAATTGACAGTGTTGAGGCAGGAATTACGGTAAAAAGCAGAAGGCTTACCTTAACCGAAGCAGAACTTAGGCTTGCTAAGAGGAGGCTTGAACTCTCTAACTATTTATGGATAGATAATATTCCTGTTGAACTTGATGAAAATATTACACCCGAAGAGGGCTTAGAAGCTACAGTGGCAACGAGCTTAAATATTACCGAAGCATTTACAGGACTGCCGCCTTTAGAAAGCCACCCAAGAATAGTAACAATGCAAAGCCGGATTGATATACTTGATATAGAAAGGCGTTTAAAGGCTAACATGCTGCTTCCAAGGCTCGATATAAATTATAATTACCTTTCT
>JBQGDD010000434.1:0-2051 GCA_052038845.1 Dyadobacter sp.
TTCTCAAATAATGAAATTGATATGAATACAGCATCACTTGGCATAAGATTTGATTTTAATTAGAAGTTAGGGTTAGTTTTGTACTTTGAATTGGGTGCTCCTGTAAAGGAGCACCTTTTTTTATTATGTAATGATTAACAAATGTTATAGCTTACATCATTTTAAATATAAGTACATTAGATAGAAAACTATGAAAATTTTAATCACAGGTACTACAGGCTACATCGGTAAAAGGCTGATACCTTTTCTACTGGAGGCAGGGCATGAGCTGGTCTGCTGTGTAAGAGATTTAGGGCGCATACCCGCACAGTTTAAGGAACAGGACAATATCAGCTTTGTAGAGGTCGACTTCCTTAAGTATGATGCTTCTGTAAGTTACCCAGAAGATATTTCGTGTGCTTACTACCTTATGCACTCCATGTCATCATCGGGCGACTTTGATAAAATGGAGCTGACCTGTGCGGAAAACTTTAAAAAATATGTTGCAGGTACAAATCTGGAGCAGGTAATATATCTTAGCGGTATTGTAAATACCGATGAACTTTCCAAGCATTTAAAGTCACGCAAGCAGGTAGAAGATGCCCTGCATTCCAATCAGTATGCGCTTACTGTTTTCAGGGCGGGTATTATTGTGGGCAGCGGCAGCGCGTCTTTCGAAATTATAAGAGATTTGGTAGAAAAGCTCCCGGTTATGGTAACGCCAAGGTGGCTTAATACTAAAACCCAGCCCATTGCTATAAGAGATGTGCTCTCTTACCTTTCTAAAGCGGCAGGTAAAAAGGAACTGTACAATAATAACTTTGATATTTACGGCCCGGATATATTGACCTACAAACAAATGCTCGAAATTTTTGCCGAAGTACGCGGTTTAAAAAGGGTGATTATTACCCTGCCTGTAATGACACCAAGGCTGTCTTCTTACTGGCTGTATTTTGTAACATCTACTACCTATAAACTGGCAGTTTCGCTGGTGGACAGCATGAAAATAGAAATTATAGGAAGACCCAATAACTTAAAAGAAATTTTAGGCGTAGAACCCATCAGCTATAAAGAAGCTGTAAAAAAGGCGTTTGCCATTATAGAGCAGGACAGTATAACATCGAGCTGGAAAGATGCTATGGTGGGTAGCCGTTTTACCGAGAAACTGGAAACATACATCAGCATACCTGAGTTTGGCTGCCTTGAAGATGTAAAAGAACGTGAGATTAAGGATGAAGATAAAGTGCTGGACAGGATTTGGGCTTTAGGTGGTAAAACCGGCTGGTATTATGGTGATTTTTTATGGAAAGCCCGGGGGCTTATGGATAAAATGTTTGGTGGCATAGGCTTAAGGCGCGGGCGCACACACCCTTCAAAATTACAGCCTGGTGATGCGCTCGATTTTTGGCGTGTGCTTTCTGCCGACAGGAAGCAAAAACGACTGTTGCTGTATGCCGAAATGAAGTTGCCCGGAGAGGCATGGTTAGAGTTTAAGGTAGAAGACGGAAAACTGCACCAGCGCGCAGTTTTCAGACCTGTGGGGCTACTGGGCAGGTTGTACTGGTATGCTGTGCTGCCTTTTCATTACTTTGTATTTAACGGGCTGATTAATAATCTCGTTGCCGATGCTGATACACAAAAGATAAGTAAAGCAAAGTAGTAGTGGAACGCTAAATAGCCTGTTACTGATTTAAAAAGGCTAAAAACTTTGTAACTTTGGTGCTTTCAATTGTATAATTTCCTGATTTTTGATTTCTAAAAGTACCATAGATACTGTTTTTGAAACCGCCCGGGTAGAGGAGGTTATTGGCGATTTTGTAAATCTGAAACGCGCGGGCAGTAACCTCAAGGGCTTAAGTCCTTTCAGTAACGAGAAGTCGCCTTCGTTTATGGTATCTCCTGTAAAACAGATATGGAAAGATTTCAGCTCGGGAAAAGGTGGCAATGCTGTTGCCTTTTTAATGGAGCATGAGCATTTCTCATACCCCGAAGCCATTCGCTATCTGGCGAAAAAATACAATATTGAAATAGAAGAAACCGAGCAGTCTGACGAGCAGAAGGAAGAGGCGAAT
>JBQGDD010000435.1:0-4483 GCA_052038845.1 Dyadobacter sp.
CAAAATCTACAGTATTATTATCTGTTGGCGGTGCTGTTACAGCAGGCTTTTGTACAGAAGTTTGGGGCGCAGTTATCTGCTGTACAATAGCAGGAGATGCAGTTTCATTTTGCCGGGGCGTATCAAAAGTTTCTTTTGTACCGTTGGCATACAGTATCATAAATACATCTGATTTGGAAATGTTATAGGAAGGTCCATCAATGTTTTCAAACTTCTTATATACAACATTATAATCTTCTATCTGGATAACCTTTGCTTTCACCTCTGTCTTATCGGTTTTAATAATAAGGTCATATTTTTGGCTGCCCTGTGCTAAACAAATCATGTTTACCAACAACAGTATGAGGGTAATTATATTTTTCATAAGGTACTTATTAGGTTGTTATTATGATGCCAAATTTATACCTCGCAATCGTGCAAGTAAATACCCAATAGTAGGTATTTTTAACATTATTTTAGTAAGCATCTCTGTATTGCTTTAACATAAGCTAAACAGTTAATGCAATTTTGTTTATGTACATTTACATATAACCACAAATAAAATAAGCTATGGATCAGTTTACAGTAAAATACCCCGGAGATAAATCAGATTTACTAACTAAAATACAATCTACGGTTGGTGACAAAGGGAAACTGGCAGGAGATACCAGCCAGGGAAATTTTGAAGGCAATACACCACTTGGAAAATTTGAAGGAGCATACAGTATTGATGGCGATGATATTACTATAACTATCAGTAAAAAACCGTTTTTAGTATCGGCTAACAGGATTAAGGAAGAGTTTGAAAAAGCCCTGAAAAAAGCGTAAATGATGAAACTGCTACTCACATTATTGCTTTTTAGCCCTTTACTCTATGCACAGCCACAAATAGAGCTACAGCCTTATGGCTTTGACCCGGTTGAAATTGATTTGCCCGCCATGAACAGTGAAAAGTTTATAGAGCTTACTAAAAACTGGGCAATGGAATATAACCGAAGAGAAGGGCGGTATGATATAACCGGAGTAAGCAGTAATACTATTACTGTTAGTGCATTTAAAAGAAAGGCTTTTTTTTACCGCAATCTTGGTGAAACGTTTGAACACAAAATAAGATATAAGATGGACCTGACCTATAATGGCAGCACCTATACCTTAGGTTTTACAGTTATAGATATATACTCTAACGATGAACTTTTACAGTATAAAATACCCAACTACTTTAACAGCAACGGAAAACTTAAAGATGGTTACGGCGAACTAAAGCAGTCTTTAGAAACTAACGTAAATAATATAATACGCTCACACTATAACTTTTTGGTAAACTTTAATTAAACAAGTATTATGGCAACAGGAACTGATGACCCAAAAGATTTAGGGTCTAAAAAAATAAATAACGAAGAGAAACAAAGTCATAAAAATGAAGGTTTTAGCGGGGAAAACCTGCCTAAAAACTATGACCCTTCTAAAAGCAGGCTTAAGTCTGAAATAGAAAAAGATGAGGAAGGAAATACTGAAACCGTTAAGAGAGCAAGGGATGTTGATGAAAAAAAGGCAGCTCCTGTAAGTGAAAGCAGCAAAACCAATAATAATGGAGATGTTGTAGATAAAAACCGTGGTACAAAAAATGAAGCAGAAGATATGGAAACTGCAAGAAACAGGGATTTTAACTCTGATATTGAAGAAGACCGTTATCCTGCATCGCACCCGGATAATAAAAAAGACAGGGGAAATGCAAACCCTGATTAAGATAAGCTGTTATTAAAGTAAAAGGTGCCAGTCCGGCACCTTTTACTATTCTATTATTCCTTTATCTCGGTAAACTGTACGCTGGCATGGAGTTTAATATCCTCTCCCAGCACTAAGCCTCCGGCTTCTGTTACATCATCGGCATGAATGCCAAAATCATTACGGTTTATAACCCCTGAAATTTCAAAACCTGCACGGTTTACGCCAAACCCATCTTTGGCATAGCCTCCAAAAAGGGCATCTACTGTAACTTCCTTAGTTATACCTTTAACGGTTAGCTCACCGCCCAATTTATAGCTGTCTCCCTTTATGTGTTTTAAAGATGTAGAGATAAACTTAATTTCCGGAAACTCATCTGCATTAAAGAAATCAGGCGATTTTAAGTGTTCATCCCTTTCCCTGTTATTGGTATCTATACTATAAACATCTATGGCTATTGTAAAATAAGCCTCGTCAAAGGTGTCATATTTAGGTGTTACAAACCTGCCCGAAAAAACATTAAATGAACCTGTAATGTTTGTTATAAGCAAATGCCTTATTTTAAAGTGTATTTCGGAGTGTGCGGAATCTATTTCCCAGTGTGTGGCTTTCATATAGTCAGTATAAAATTATATTGCACTAATTTACAAGCTACAGCAGGTTTTACCATACTGCATTTAGCAAATTAATTGTTAAACTTTACTTCCAAACTCTTAATAAGATTCTACATAAAGCCTGTAATTTGCTGCCAAATGTGAAAATCGTACAGTTTTATAACATTTTAGGTAAAAAGTAGTGTTAAGGTATTTTGTTATCCTTTCCTATTTGTGGAACTTTATACTATAAATTTTAAATATTATTACCATGCCTACAGGAAAACAGACACCAGCCCCAAAAGCCTCAAGCGAAAGAAAATCTCCTGCATCAGACATAGCGAAAGAAAATGACAGGAAAGACAGTTCAGCAAAGGCTACTTACCCAAAGCCATCGCAAAAAAACTAAAAATTATACATCATGGACAATACTGATAAAAACAAAGACGTACATACAAACCAAAATACAGGTAATTTAGGTAACGGTAAAAATAAGAACAGCAAGCCTAAAAGGGATATAGACGACTCTACTGAAGCAGAATCCCGTACTTACAACCAGGACGAAGAAAGCTGGAAAAGAGAAAAAGAAGGTAAAACAAATAATCAGGCGAGCAAAAGCGATAATTAGCAGTTATGCTGGATCAGCCTACTGATTAATAACACAATATATATAACTCAGGAATAAGCAGGGGTTATTATGAGTTAGAGTAAGAATTTGTAAATTGAGTTCCGAACCTAATTCAAAATGAAAAGCGGAATAGTTGTAATAACTATCCCGCTTTTTTAATATCACTATACTGTAAAATTATACTCTTCTGTTATCTGCCCGCCAGTTTTTAATTGATTTTTTGATGGCATCAGCAGATAAATTTTCTTTAACAGCCCTTTCGGTAAGCTGTTGTAATTCTCCATCTGGTGCAAACCTTAAAGAAAATATCTGCCCTTCGGTAAGTTTAAGTTCCAACGGCTCTAACCGTTGCCCCGTTACTACAAAATAACGGTAACGCATTTCCTGTATAACCAGCCTGTTTTGCAGTGTTAATGCATAATGCTGGCGAAGCATAAAAGCGAGCCATATTATTACTGCCATAACTACAGCTATAAAACTCCAGATAAGCCTGTTTTCTTCATTATCTATGGCAAACCATAATGCTGCAATAAACAGACCCAATGTAAAAGGATAAAACACAAAATGGTGTGGCGGGTAAAACCGTATATGATTTTTATAATCCTGTTTTGCCATTACTTAATTTCTTCAATAAATTCTAATATTGTTTTCGCTATATCTTTTTGTCCGTTGTCACTCGTCAGGTAGAGCCTGTCTGTTTCGTTAGACAGAAAACCTACTTCAAACATTACAGCCGGTACATTAGCATTTTTAAGTATAAAAAACGAAGCCTGCTTAACGCCACGCTCTGTATTATATTCTTTATTCTTAAATCTATCAGCCAGTTTTTCAGCATAAGCTAATGATTTTTCTGACTGTTCTGCATTTGTTACAAAAAACTCCATGCCATAAATATCAGCATTTTTACTGTAATTAAGGTGTAGCGATAATACTAAGTCAGGGTTATGTTTATTTATAGCCTGTACCCTTTCTTCGAGGGTAACAAACTCATCCGTTTCCCTGATAAAGTGCAGTTCTACATCAGCATTGGTATTAAGTGCCTTAATTTGAGATGATATTTGGGTAACAATATCTTTTTCAGAAAGATTATTGAATACTGAACCCTCATCTTTACCGCCATGCCCGGCATCTATTACCACGCTTATTTTTTTAGACTCTTTGGCAGGTAAGGAAAAGGCAAAACACGCTACAATGGCAATTACTGCTAAAATTTTAATTGGATTTCTCATAAGGTAGGAGTTTATAATTACAAATTCATCATTTTAACTTAAAACTCAAATATAATTAAAAATATTGCTTTAGCTGCTACTAATTTAAGCTTGCAGTAATGGTAATATTTCTGTAATTTTTTTAATCTCTTTAAAGTTAGGGTGCTTAATTTCGTGGTCTATCATTTCATGCGCCCAGGTTGTATGGAAGGGAACATGGCAGGCATGGCCGCCAATTTTAAGAACTGGCAACACATCAGATTTTAAAGAGTTTCCAATCATGAAAAATTCTTCAGGTTCTATTTCAAGCCTTCTTAAAAGTTTCTTGTAGTCGGTTTCATTTTTATCTG
>JBQGDD010000436.1:0-2499 GCA_052038845.1 Dyadobacter sp.
TCAATTAATAACTGCCCTTTCTCTACTATATCGCCTTTAATTACTGCAATAGACTTTATAACGCCATCCCTGGGCGATAAAAAGCTATTTTCCATTTTCATGGCTTCAAGTATCAGCAGGCTTTCATTTACCTTAACCTCCTGACCTTCGGCTACACTTATTTCGAGTATAAGCCCCGGTATGGGAGCCTTAATTTCGTTTACCTGTTTGCCGGCTCCTATTTCAAAGCCTAATTCTTTAATTAAGGCATCAAGGGCATCGGCAATAGTTACTGTGTAATTTGTGTTGTTTACAGCAACTGTGTAAGATTTAGAAAGGAAATCAGCACTGATAACCTCCGCTTTGTAGGGGGTATTATTTTTTAATACATGATACCGCCCCGGTGCTGTAGCTATCGCGTCGAGTTTAGAAAGTTCCTCAGCGTTTATTGGCACCTCCGTAGTGCCGTTAACAGTGAGTTTGTATGCATTACTCATAAATATAATTTTTTTGAAGGCATAAATATACAGAAAAGAAAACGTTTTCGCACAGCATAAAAAAAGGGGAAGCCTGAATAAGACAACCCCTTTTTTTATTTTTTGTTACTGTTTTATGGTCTTCTGCCTACAGCCAGCCTGTAAAGAATACCAATAATAGCAAGTACAAGTAAGATGTGGATAAGGCTTCCTACAGATTCTGCAAAACCAAAAAATCCTACAAGCCATCCTATAATAAGGATAACAACAATTAACCAGATTAAATCTCTCATAATAAGTGTTTTTTTAATGTTAGCTAGATTAAAATTACTTATTTATTTTAAGCGAGGTTAACTAATTAAGAATACTTTAATAGTAATTATTTTCTTAATAATATAGAGCAGCCAAATAAAATAAATCAAATGCAGGCGTTATTTTATTTATTAGAGTTATTTTTGTACTGTTTTACACTATTTTTCATGCAGACTCCCTTAAAAATTGCAGTAGTAGGTTCAGGACTTGTGGGCTCATTGCTGGCAATATACCTTAAAAGAGAAGGGCACACGGTACATGTATATGACCGGAGCCCCGATATAAGAACCATTCAGTTTTCCGGACGTTCTATAAACCTTGCTATGTCCCACAGGGGCTGGAGGGCACTTGATGAGGTTAACCTTGGCGACGAAATAAGAAAAATAGCAATACCTATGGATAAGCGTGCTATACACTTGGTTAACGAGCCGGTTGCTTATCAGCATTATGGTAAAGAGGGTGAAAGCATTTATTCTATATCAAGAGGGGTGCTTAACCGTAAAATGATTGACCTTGCCGAAGCAGAGGGAGTAGAATTCTTTTTTGAAACTAAAATATGGGATGTTACCCTTTCCGATGCTACACTGCATAGCGGTGAAACCGAAAGGGGAGAATGGGAGGAGCTTAAGTATGATAAGGTTTTTGGTGCCGATGGTGCTTTTTCGCGAGTGCGCCACCGGATGCAAAGGCAAAGTATGTTTAACTACTCTCAGGAGTTTTTAAGTTTAGGGTATAAGGAACTTAATATACCTGCCAATGAAGATGGTACACATATATTAGATAAAAACTCCCTGCATATATGGCCGCGTAAAGACTTTATGCTTATTGCGCTGCCTAACCTTGACGGTAGCTTTACCTGTACGTTGTTTATGCCCTTTGAAGGTGAATATTCTTTTGAGGCTTTAAAGGATAAAGAAATGCTTGAGGCTTTTTTTGCTACACATTTCCCTTCAACTATTAAGGTAATACCTAAACTTGTTGAAGATTTTTTTAAAAACCCAACCAGTACACTGGTTACCATGAAGTGTTACCCCTGGACGTATGAAGATAAAGTTGCACTTATAGGTGATGCCTGCCATGCTATTGTGCCTTTTTACGGGCATGGTATGAATGCGGGCTTTGAGGATATTACTATTTTAAGCCAGATGATAACCAAACATGGTAATGACTGGAAAACTATCTTTAAGGAGTATGAAATAAGCAGGAAGCCAAATGCCGACGCAATTGCAGAACTCTCTTACCGTAATTTTATGGAAATGAGTTCTAAAACGGCGGATGCTAATTTTCTGCTTCAAAAAAAGATAGAAAAGCATTTCTCTGAAAAGTACCCTGATAAATGGCTGCCATTGTATAGTATGGTAACTTTTAGTTACATTCCCTATAGTAACGCTCTTGCCATAGGTGACCGCCAAAAGGAAATTATGGAAGAAATAATGCAGATGCCGGATATTGAGCAGAAATGGAACAGCGTTGAGGTTGAAGATAAAATGCTGTCGTTGCTTTCAGAATAATTGGGAACAATATACTTTGTATTGAGTGTTAAGATTATTTTTTAAAGATGAAGTATACGGCTAATACAAGGAATACAAACCCAACTGCATGATTCCACCTGAAGGTTTCATTTTTAAAGAATAAGAGCATAAATACTGTAAAAACAACCAGTGTTATAACTTCCTGTATCACTTTTAACTGTAGCAACGTAAATGGACCGCCATTTTCTTTAAAGCCAATT
>JBQGDD010000437.1:0-4928 GCA_052038845.1 Dyadobacter sp.
TTTCTGCAAATTTATAAATATCATCTGACAATCCTGCACCTTTAAGAGCCGGAAAGCCTAAAACCTTTTGCCCATGCCCCGCAGAATTAATAAGCCCTGATATTGTACCGCCTGTACCCACAGCACAGCATATATGGGTAAAAACACCATCTGCAGCGTCCAGTATTTCTGTGCACCCTTTTACAGCTAAACTGTTGGTGCCGCCCTCCGGCAGTATATATGCATTGCCATATTCTTCTTTCACACAGTTTAAAAAATCTGTCTCATATTTATTTTTATACTGCTCCCTGCTTACAAATTTAAACTCCATACCACATTGCTTCGCAAACGTAAGTGTCTGGTTTTCAGTAATTTTATCAACAAGTTCTTCCCCCCTTATAATACCTACAGTTTTAATCCCATATTCTTTTCCTGCTGCAGCGGTTGCCGCAATATGGTTAGAGTAAGCACCTCCAAAAGTAAGCAGGCTGTCCATGCCCTTATTTTTTGCTTCAAGTATGTTGTATTTAAGCTTCCTGAATTTGTTTCCCGATATGTGTGGATGCAGTTTATCTTCCCTTTTAATGGTCAGGGTAATATTTTCGGGGAGTGGTATAGAAAGGCTTTGGTTCATTAATGGCGTTTGCTGCAAAGTAACCATAAAATTAAAACATGGCAATATATGCGGTTGTTAAACCTGTTTATTACAGGCTGTACAAAATAAAAAACCACCGGGTTTTTCCCGGTGGCTCTCCACTACTAAAAATTAAAAATATTTAAAAAAGCGGCGCTTCATACCAAGTTGATGCCGACTGGCAGTATGGCTGAAGTGTAGAGTTTATAACTCCGCTCTCCAATACAATTCTCCATTTATAACACTCATTAGGCAACTGGTTTGGGTGCAGGGATACCCTTGGCACATTAACCTCAGGGTTTTGGTACATCCTTTCAAAAGGAATAATTATAATGTCTTCATAATCACTATAAAAATCCTCACAATCATTTAATGTCCTGACTTCGAGCCTGGCACTGAATTCCTTTTTTAAGGAACCCCACTGCCCATTTACAATAGCTGAAAACACTACCCTTGGATTTCCAAACCCGTTAGACACATCAATAATTACATTTGCACCAATTTCATAAAAGCACATCGTATAACCCGGCTTTTCTTCATTATCCATTTCTGCATCTGTAATAACAGGCTTATTTGCACTGTTAACCATAACAGCACTGTCATCTGATGAACATGCTGTAAGCATACCTAATAAACACAACAGTAAGGCTTTTTTCATATTATAATCCCCATTAAATATTAAAAATATCCCTTTTACACTGCAAACATACACACGTATTGTTACCTGTAACTTTAAAGCGAAAAAAAAACGTCAAACCGCTTTTTTTAGACGATAAATTGCATATTAGCCTGTTAATCATGAGTTAATTGTACTGCGGTTACCGTCGTAGTTGATTAACTTTATAAAAAAACATTAAACCATGCAAAGCAATATAAAACTAACACTGTTTTCATTATTAATAGCCGTTACAACCATTTCATGTGGAGGAAAAGATGATAATGAAAAGCAACTTGAAAGAGAAAGGGCAAAAGTAGGTAATGTTTATAACCCGGACTACCAAGGTATAAAACATGAAAACCATAATAACCAGTTTCCTGTAAGCCGTAATAATGATAATGTAAATAACCAACTGGCAGCTGGTGTTTCAGATACAACCAATGTAGCTGAGAATAACAACCCTGAAAATGACAATAAACAAGCAACAGGAGAAAATTAAATAAGTATGTGGTTAACTGTTGCCGGCAAAAGCCATGACGAAACCCGTGAGTTAAGAAGTTTGTTTGAAAAACAGCTTAAAGAACTATACTGGGCAGAACACAAAATGCAATACTTCTTGCCGGATATAGCTGAAAATGTGTTTTCCAGAGATCTTGCTGATGTATTGAAGGACGAGGGTTTACAGGCAAAACTGCATTTTGAAAGACTTGAGCAGATATTTACAGCTATTGGAATACAGCCTGAAAAATGCAAGTATGAAGCCCTTTACTGCCTTGTAAACGAAGCTGAAGGCTTTATTGAAAGTACTAAAACAGGAGTTGTAAGGGATGCAGCAATAATAGCGGTACTGCAAAAAATAAAGCACTATGAAATTGCATGCTACGGCACTATGAGAGCATACGCTATAGCACTTCGCGAAGAAGATGTGGTTACGCTCCTTAACAATAGCCTTACAGAAGAAAAGGAAGCAGATTTAAAACTTTCAGAAGTGGCTGAATCGCATATTAACATTGAGGCAGCCGATAAAGAAATTTAATATTATAAAACAATTAATTATGTCTAAACCTGATTCATTTCCAAAGCAACAGCAAAGCCAGCCTGGCGATGAGCATAAAATGAACCCTGAACCGGAAATAATTAAAAAAAGCTATAAAGGTTCCGAGAAATTAATTGGCAAAAAAGCGCTTATAACCGGTGGTGACAGTGGTATTGGCAGGAGTGCAGCAGTACATTTTGCCAGAGAAGGAGCAGATGTTGCCATAATGTATTTTGATGAAGACAAAGATGCCAAAAAAACAAAATCGCTTGTAGAAAAGGAAGGGCGTGAATGTGTGCTTATAAAAGGCGACATTAAAGATGAAAGCTTTTGTAAAAAAGCAGTTAAACAGGCGGTTAAAGAGTTAGGCGGGCTAAACATCTTAGTTAACAATGCCGCAGTGCAGTTTCCAAAAAGTGAGTTTAAAGATATAACGGGAGATCAGGTGAGAGAAACATTTGACACTAATATACTCCCCATGTTTTACGTGACTAAGGAAGCTCTTAATACTTTAAAAAAAGGTGACTGTATTATCAATACAACTTCAGTAACGGCATACCGTGGTAGTGAGCATCTGGTAGATTACAGCAGTACAAAGGGGGCAATAGTATCTTTTACACGTTCTGCTTCGGGTATGCTTGCCGAAAAAGGCATAAGGGTAAACGGTGTTGCGCCCGGCCCTATATGGACACCGCTTATACCTGCTACATTTGATGATGTTACAGATTTTGGTCAGGATGTACCGATGAAGCGCGCAGGACAGCCAAGCGAAGTGGGCCCCGCTTATGTATTTCTTGCCAGCGAAGATGCTTCGTACATTACCGGGCAGGTAATCCATATTAACGGCGGAGAATTAATTGGAGGATAATTTATTTTATTAATTTTAAAAACAAAGAAATCATGATTAACAGTGAAGACAAAAGAAGAGAAGATATGGATAAACGCGAAAACATTAACGCGAATCCGGATACAGAGAATAAAAATGTAGATAAAAAACTGAAAGGGGAAGAAACGACAGACCCGGCAGAAATGGATCCGGCAAAAGTAAATCCAAAAGAACTTGCCAGTTTTCCCGAAGAAAAAGAAAACGAAAACCCGGATATTGAAGCTGACAGTGAGAGCAACCTTGTAAACAAGAAGAGCTCTCCTGTAAGGGATAAAAGAAACATTACCCGTACAGGGCCTACAGCTTCGCCAAACGACGGTTTTATGTAATATCTTTTTATAAAGGCTTTGGAGAAATTTCAAAGCCTTTTTTTTTTTCTCAAAATAAACTATAATCATATTTAACATTAAAAAATTAATTATATTATACTATTTTAGTATTTTTATTACATAAATTATTATGATTATGGCATACATTAACAATGACCGCCAGGATCTGGGAGATCGGGGTGGTTACCCAAACGGACAAAACAATATGTATGGCGGTTACAGGTCGCCAGACGAGGACCCTGCAATCATCAACCCTGATGAACTTGCCACATTCCCTAAACAGGTACAGACAGGAGGTTATCATCATCATGATACACTTCATGTTAACCACAAGCGGACACCTGTTATGGATGGAAGAAATATTGTACGTACAGATAACCATCCAGACAAACATGGTTTTATGTAAAAACTAAAAAACCGGCTGCTTAAATAAAGCAGCCGGTTTTTTTATTAGGAGGTTTTTACCGTTTTTTTCCTTTTCTTACTTAATGTTCCGGTTTTTACAGTGTCTGTTACCCTTTCCATTTTTGGTGTGCTTTTTTCATGATCTCTTGTCCTTATTTCATTTTTTCTGGGTACGGCGCCATCCTTTCTTTTATCATCCTTTGTAATTACATCCGGTTTGATTTTCGCATCCCTTTTACCTTCTTCCATAACTTCGGGCGTAGTTTTAGCCGGATTTAGAGATTTATCAGACGATTTTTCCCTTTCGGTTTGCGCTGTGGCTATTCCAAATAACAGCACTGACAGCAATGTGAATATTTTTCTCATACTACAGTAATTTAGTTTTACTTTATATCTCCATTTACACCACCCGTTAGTGTATTAATACTTTGCCTTTCCCTTAAGGAAGCAAGGTGAGTAATATGCGTTTTGCCGTTAGATTCCATGCTCGATTCCATCTGCTTTTCCATATTAGATGCTACTGCGCCATCCGGTAAAACAGTGCTTAATATATTCTGAGCTTTATTTTTAAATCCGGGCTGTACAGTTGCGTCACCATTCATCATTGCCTGGTAGCCTGCTTCTGCAACTTCTTCAGGGTCGTATAATGATGTTTCTTTATAAATTGTGGTATTCTCCGCTTTAGCCTTATGGAAAAAGTCGGTATCAGTAGCTCCGGGCAGCAGCGCGGTTACTGTAACATCTGTTTCTTCAAGTTCTTGGATTAGAGCTTCAGAAAAAGATAATACAAAGGCTTTAGTAGCTGCATATACAGCCATATAAGGCGTAGGGGCTTTTGCTAGTGAAGAAGACAACTGTAATATCCTGCCGCTGTTACGCTCTGTCATGTCCTGTAAAAAGTATTTAGTGAGGCTTACCAATGAGTGTATGTTAAGCTGTATAAGCTCCAGCTCCCTTTTAAGGTCTGTTTTAAAAAACCTCCCCCATTCGCCCTGTCCGGC
>JBQGDD010000438.1:0-2018 GCA_052038845.1 Dyadobacter sp.
TATCGCCAATAGCTGTGGTTACGGTAACACTGTCCTGTTTTGATGCCTGCTCTTTTTCTTCTTTAGTAATTTGCTTTTTACAAGATGTAAAAGCCAGCAGAAGCACAGCGGAACAAACGGTAAGTACTGATTTTTTCATGATTGTGAAATGTAAGAATATAATGTTGTGAACGAATTTACTTATTTAAACTGTTTTATATAGTTGCTACCCCGCAATATTAAAAATACTTTAACATTCTTAAAATTGTAACAAAATAAAGCTAAGTATATAAGTGGCTGTTTTTGTATTTAGTATATTTGCAAATTATTGCAAAAAGTAATTAAAGTGATACAGCTTCACGATAAGCATTTTATTCCTTTTATAAGCGCACCGGAAATTGATACAGAAATAAGCCGCATGGCAAGGCAGGCTGAAGAAAACATGGGCGATGAAGTGCCTGTTTTTATAGGTGTATTAAACGGTGCATTTATGGTAGTTTCAGATTTTGTAAAACACTACAAAAAGCCGTGTGAAATCAGTTTTGTAAAACTTGCTTCTTACGAGGGTACGGCTACCACCAATGAAGTTAAACAGCTTATAGGGCTTAACCAAAATCTTAAAGGGCGTAATGTAATTATAATAGAGGATATTGTAGATACAGGGAATACAATTGAGGAGCTGAAAAAAATGTTTGAGAGCCAGGGAGTAAAATCACTGAGAATTGCTACATTATTCTTTAAGCCGCAGGCTTACTTAAAAGATATAAAGCTCGATTATATAGGCTTTGAAATACCTAATAAATTTATAGTAGGCTACGGCCTTGATTATGACGGACTGGGCAGAAACCTGCCTGAAGTTTACCAGCTACAGTAAATAACTACAACTAAATATAAAAAATGATAAATATTGTTTTATTCGGGAAACCGGGAGCAGGAAAAGGCACACAGGCAGAATTTTTAAAAACTAAATATAACCTTACCCATATTTCTACGGGGGATGTATTTAGATACAACCTTAAAAATGAAACTGAGTTGGGTAAAGAAGCAAAGGGATATATGGATAACGGAGAGCTTGTTCCCGATGCACTTACTATAAAAATGCTTCAGGATGAGGTTGAAAAACACCCTGATACAAAAGGATTTCTTTTTGACGGTTTTCCAAGGACAATAGCACAGGCTGATGCGCTTGATGAATTTTTAAGGACTAAAGACTGGGAAGTTACCGCTACCATTGCACTTGAGGCAGATGATGAGGTGTTGGTAAAGCGCTTACTTGAAAGAGGAAAAACAAGCGGCAGGGCAGACGACCAGGATGAAGAAAAAATAAGGAACCGCTACCAGGAGTATAATGAAAAAACGGCTCCGCTGATAACATATTATCAAAACCAGGATAAGTTTTATGCCGTTAACGGTATAGGTTCTATAACTGAAATAACTGAAAGGCTAAGCCAAGTTATAGACAAGCTGTAATTTAATATTTAACAATTGGAAATAGCCATAATATTACTGCTGATTTTGCTGAACGGCGTTTTCTCTATGTCAGAAATAGCTTTAATTTCTGCAAGGAAAAACAGGTTGGAAACCGCTGCAAAAAAAGGCAATGCAAGTGCAAAAGCAGCATTGGCACTGGCAAATTCGCCTAATAAATTTCTTTCTACCGTACAGATAGGTATTACCTTAATAGGTATTCTTACAGGTATAGACAGTGGAGACAAGATAACTGATAATGTAGCTGTTTTTTTAAAACAGTATGAATTGCTGCAGCCTTATGCCGATAATCTGGCAGTAGGTATTGTGCTGGTTATACTTACATTCTTTACGTTGATATTAGGAGAGCTGATGCCAAAAAGGCTTGGGCTTATTTTTCCTGAAACAATAGCAAGGCTTGTTGCCCTGCCCATGAAGTTTATATCTGTAATAGCTGCCCCTTTTATATGGCTGCTTATGGCTTCTACTGATTTTTTAATGAAGATATTTAATATCCGCCCAACGGCAGACGGAAAAGTAACAGAAGAAGAAATTAAGGCTATTATAAAAGA
>JBQGDD010000439.1:0-8492 GCA_052038845.1 Dyadobacter sp.
TGTCCCTCTTCCGCATGGCTATGATCGTGGTCATGGTCGTGATGATGCCCGTCCTCCGCATGATCATGATCATGCTCTTCATGGTCGCCGTGGTCATGGTCATGGTCATCAGAATGATCGTGATCATGATTATGCATTGCCCATACACTTTGTATGTTAGAGAGTATAAGATTATCCATTACCTTTCCCGTTGGCGCGGTAATACCCTTAACCACATAAGCAAATTCTTCATGTACATCTCCTTCTTCCGAATCGCCATGTGTCCCAAAAAACTCATCCCCTATTTTTAATTTTAGTTTTTTGGCAATTTCACTGCCTATAACTACTTCAAAGTTTTTTTCAAAAATCTTACCTTCAGAAACTTCAGCACCAAACTTTGTTAAGTACTCTGGCGTTGTACCTACAATTCTGTACCCTTTATAATTATCGCCAAAAGCCAGCGGTATTGCACTTTCTACAAACTGATGGTTCATCCATGTTTTAGCTTCATCATAGCTAATGTTACCCGTAGGCGCATCAACCTGATAAACTGCAGATAATATTAACTGCAACGGGCTACCCTGTGCGCCCAGTACCATATCTACCCCGTCAATATTACTGTTAAAGCTTTTCTCAAATTGTTCCTGCAACAATATTAAAAGTGTAATAATAGCAACACTCGCCGTAAGCAGTATAATGCTTAATGCAGTGTTGAGCGGTTTAAACCAAATATTTCTCCAGGCTATTTTAGTAATCATGATAACATAATTTGGTTAGGGAAACGGTCTTTCAGCCTTTGGTCGTGCGTTACAATAATTAGCGCAGTACCATACTGGTTTGCCAGTGCAGTAAGCATATCAGCTACTTTAAAAGCATTTTCATCATCAAGGCTGGAAGTAGGTTCATCGGCAAGGAGCAGTTTAGGCTCATTAATAAGTGCCCTTGCTATAGACACCCTTTGCTGCTGCCCTATACTTAATTTTGAAGGAAGTTTGTGTATTTGTGTTTCTAGATCAAGCTGCTGTAGCAACTGTTTGGCTTTTTCTGTTGCCTTATGCCCTGTAGCCAGCCATGAAGCAAGCACTACATTTTCTAAAACCGTAAGTGATTCTACAAAATAAGACTGCTGTAGCACAAGTCCAATATTTTTACCTCTAAAGCTGTCCAACTTTTTATCTGATAAAGAAGCTATATTGGTATCCTCTATAATCACCTCTCCTGACTGTGGCTTTTGCAGTCCGCCAAGTAAATGCAGTAAGGTAGTTTTACCCTTACCAGAGCCTCCTGTTATTAAAAGGCTTTGCCCTTTTGAAGCTGTAATATCAGGAAAATTAAACTGGACTTCCTTTCCGTAAGAAAAATGCAGGTTTTTTGTGCTTATCATGCAGCATTATTTTTAATGTCATGCAATTTAGTGAAAATGCAGCGATTAAAAAATACAGAAATTATAAATAAACCAGCAGAGTTAATTACAATATACCCTCATCAGCAAAACTCAAATAGCCTTTTTCGGTAATAATTACATGGTCAAGCACCTGTATGCTAAGACTGTGCCCTGCCGCTTTTAACTGGCGTGTAACCTGCCTGTCCTGCTCGCTGGGCTGCAATGCACCCGAAGGATGGTTATGCACCAGTATAATACCTACCGCATTTTGCTCCAAAGCGGTTTTAAATACAATACGCACATCTACAACCGTACCTGTTATACCGCCTTTACTCAACTGGTTTTTATAGATAACCTTATTCGAGTTACTAAGGTATATTATCCAAAATTCCTCATGAGGGAGTTCGCCTATCAGTGGCTGCATAATTTCGAATACTGCACGGCTCGATGTTATTACTTTAAGGTCAACACCCTCTTCTTCCCTTCGGCGACGCCCCAGTTCCATAGCCGCAGCAATGGTTATAGCTTTAGCCTCACCAATGCCTTTAAAATTCATAAGCTGCTGTAATGACTGCTTGCCTAATGCATTTAGGTTGTTGCCAACACTTGCCAAAATGCGTTTACTAAGCTCAACCGCACTTTCATTTCTGCTGCCTGAGCCTATAAGTATTGCTATCAGTTCTGCATCGCTGAGTGCAGTTTTGCCTTTAAGCATTAATTTTTCACGCGGCTTGTCGTCTTCCGCCCAGTATTTTATTGAGAACCTGTCGGTAGTTTCTTCCATTAATATACAGTAAGAGTGCTAATTTATATATTTTTTGCAACCGTTGTTATACTACCCTGTAATATTCTGCCGTTTTTACAGAAAACCAATTCACAATGAAGCACTTATTACTTTTATCATTAATTTGTTTGCTTGGCACTACACAGGATAAATTTTACAGCAAACTATCGGACGTAGCACTAACATTAACCAACGATCATGTAATATATGATGGCAGCTATAGGAAAATACCCTATCCAAACGGTGATGTACCAAGAAACATAGGGGTGTGTACTGATGTGGTTATAAGAGCGTACCGCAAGCTAAATATAGATTTACAGAAAGAAGTTCATGAAGATATGAAGCCTAACTTTTCTGAATATCCTAAAATATGGGGATTAAAAGAAACCGACACTAATATAGACCACAGGCGCGTGCCTAACCTACAGGTATTCTTTTCCCGAAAAGGTGCGACCTTACCTGTTACTAATAACCCAAAAAATTATAAACCCGGCGATATAGTAACCTGGATGCTTCCCAACAACCTGCCCCATATTGGTATAGTGGTAAATAAAAAATCAGCCGACGGCAAACGTTATAAAATTGTGCACAACATAGGCGGTGGACAGGTACTGGAAGATATGCTTTTTGATTATACCATAACCGGACATTACAGGTATAAGAAGGCTAATTAAATAAGCGTTTTTACTTCATCAAAATTCAGCCCGCCATAATTACCGGAACTCATTAGCAGCAATGCCATGCCGTTGTTGTGCTGTTTCAGGTTAAACAGGTATTCTTTAAAAGCAACCGGATTGGTATAAATAATAAGGTCTTCCCTTTTAAATGCTCTTGCTATCTGCTCATAGGTTACTTCATCAAGTTGTTTTATTTTAACTGCATCGGGCGAGTAAAACACCACTGCAACATCGGCATGGTTTAGAGCACCTTCATATTCCTTTAAAAACTCTGCATTTAAACTGCTATAGGTGTGCAGCTCAAGACAGGCTACAAGTGTTTTATTAGGATACTGCTCTTTTACCGCTTTTGTAGTAGCCGACACCTTGCTTGGCGAATGTGCAAAATCTTTATAGGCTACATTTTTACCGTTTTCAGCAATTTTTTCTAGTCGCTTGCTTGCTCCTTTAAAACTGGCTATAGCTTCATAAAAATCGGCTTCATCTATGCCCATATTCTGGCATATCCATTTAGCACCTGCAAGGTTGTTAAGGTTGTGTGCGCCAAAAACCTCTATAGGCATGGCCCCCTCAGGGGTTTCTAAGTAAGTGACACCATTTTGTACCGAATACTCCGGCGTTTGATACGGAATTTTACGTATCGGGTTTACAGCCGCTTCGGCTACACGTTTAACTTCGGGATCATTTTCATTGTAAACCAATATCCCTCCATTAGTTATCTGCTGAATAAATATTTCAAACTGCTCAACATAATTCTCATAAGTAGGGAATACATTAATATGATCCCAGGCAATGCCGCTTATCAATGCTATGTTGGGTTGGTATAAATGAAACTTAGGCCTCCTGTCCATAGGAGATGAAAGATATTCATCGCCCTCAAGAACAATAAAGTCATTTTCTTCGGTAAGGTGTACCATAGTATCAAACCCTTCCAACTGTGCCCCTACCATATAATCTACTTGTACATTATGGTAATGCATTACGTGCAGTATCATGCTGGTAATAGTTGTTTTACCATGCGACCCGCCTATAACTACACGGGTTTTATTTTTAGACTGCTCATATAAAAACTCAGGGTACGAATATATTTTAAGCCCCAGTTCCTGTGCCTTCAATAATTCAGGGTTATCTGCCTTTGCATGCATTCCTAAAATTACCGCTTCAATATCATCGGTTATCTTTTCAGGATACCAGCCCATTTCAGCAGGCAATAAGCCTTTACTTTTTAAACGGGTAAGCGACGGTTCAAAAATAGCATCATCACTTCCTGTTACCTTATATCCTTTATTATGCAGTGCCAGTGCAAGATTATGCATTGCAGCCCCACCTATAGCTATAAAATGTGTACGCATTTATGTAATCGTATTTTTTTCAAAAGTAACCAAATTCACTTGTATATTCATAGTTTGTATAGGCATTTAATAAAAAACTGCCCCTCGCTAAGCGAAGGGCAGCCATTTAAAATCTGAACCTTGTTATAACTATTTAACTATAGTCATTTCATCTACAATGTGTTTTGCATCAGAGAATTTATCTATAATCCAAAGTACATAGCGGATATCTACATTTATTGTTCTTTGCAGTTCGTGGTCAAAAATAACATCTCCTGCCATAGCTTCAATGTTACCGTCAAAAGCAAGCCCTATAAGCTCTCCTTTTCCATTTAATACCGGTGAACCAGAATTACCTCCTGTAATATCATTATCCGTAAGGAAATTTACCGGCATATAACCTGCTTTATCAGCATACTGACCAAAGTCTTTTTTATCATTAAGCTCCATTAGTTTTTTAGGCAAATCGAACTCATCATCATTTGGCTTATATTTAGCTACAGTTCCCTGTAATGTAGTATAGTAATTCTGCTTGGCATCATTTCTTTTATCAGCAGGTAATGATCTAACTTTTCCATAGGTTAATCGTAATGTGCTGTTAGCATCAGGATAATATTTTTTATTAGGGTTCGCCTTTCTCATACCTTCAACCATTAACCTGAAAGCTTTAGAGTAGTCAGCCTCAAGCTTTGCCTGCTCATCAGATTTTGCTCTGTACTGCGTTAACAGGTCAGAAGATATTTTGTAAAGCTCATCGTTTTTAAGCAAGTCTGCATTCGGGTTTTGTAAAAATGCCATTACTTTCTCTTCAGATCCGAAAATACTTGTGTTGAAAGCATCATTTACAAATTTAATATAATTGTAATTATTAGCTTTACCTACCTCGCTAACATAAGGAGCTGCAGCAAATCCAGTAGATTTAGTAGCATACAGATTTAACTGTGCTGCCAGTACATCTTTTTCTAGAGGCAGATATAATGTAGCGTAAGACTCTGTAATAGCTTCTTTAAGCTGGGGCAGCATTTGCTCTCTTGCTGCTTCATTAGCATTAGCATAAACCTCAAGCCCTCTGCCTAAACTGTATGGTAATACTGCAAACGTACTTGTTCTTAGCAGCCCTACTAAATAGTTATCATGGCGAGCTTTCTCGTTAGTTTTTGAATAATAGTTATTTATAGTAGCTATTACATTACCATACTTGCTTTTATTCTCTTTTTTATTAGCCCATTTATTAAATTCAGCTTCATCTTTTGCTTTTGTAGTAGCAGTTTTATGCTGTGTAAGTGCATCTATCATACCCTGGCGGTTTTTCCAGTAATTAGCTACCTGCGCATATTGCGAAGCATAATTAAGGCGCACCTTATCATTTTGGTCCATATGGACTTTCATCTTGTCCATACCTAATTTAGAAGATTCAACCCATGCAGGATAAGCAAACTTAACGTTCTGCTCAATTCCACCTGCAGGCATCCATCGGTTGGTACGGCCAGGATAACCAAGTATCATTGCGAAATCATTTTCCTGAACTCCTTTAAGACTTACAGGAAGGTGGTGCTTAGGCTTTAAAGGAATATTATTTGGCGAATATTCTGCAGGATTACCATTTGCATCTGTATATACACAGAACATAGAGAAATCTCCCGTGTGGCGAGGCCACTCCCAGTTATCAGTATCTCCACCAAACTTACCTATGTTTTCCGGAGGTGTACCTACTAAACGAACATCAGTAAAATCCTGGTAAACGAAATAATAGAATTCATTACCTTCAAAGAAAGGGCGAACCGACACTGTATATTTACCGCCATCATTATTTTCCTGCTCAATAAGGGCACTTTCTCTCTGAATTGCTTTTTGTCTTTCCTCCTCAGTCATTTCAGGAGTAAGTTTAGACAGTATCCTTTTAGAAACATCATCCATCCTTACAAAGAAACGTACCGAAACTTCTTTAGGCTTAAGTTCATCTTTTCGGTTTTTTGCCCAATAGCCGTTTTTAAGATAGTTAGCTTCGGGAGTAGAAAGTTCTGCAATTAAATCATATCCGCAGTGGTGGTTAGTTAATACCAATCCGTCTTTAGAGATAATTTCTGCTGTACAGCCACCGTTAAACTGAACAATAGCATCTTTAAGGCTGTGGTTGTTTATGCTGTAAATTTCTTCAGCAGTAAGCTGTAAACCCATTTTTTGCATATCCCTGTGGTTTAAACGTTCTATAAACATTAAAAACCACATTCCTTCATCTGCCCTTACTGGTAGCACCATGATAAACATGGTAAGGAATAAAACAATTTTTTTCATTATGATTTGAATAAAGTTAATAGTTGATAGCAATATGTATGCAGTATTTATAATTTGTTACAAAGCATACCTACTCTCTGTTTTATTTTCGAATGCGAAGATACCTTTTTTTGAGAATTTCGTAAAATAAACATTTATTAAAACGCTCATTTGAATTTACAGGATTAAAAAAAGGTGCATAAAGCACCTTTTGATTTAAACATTAAGCATTTGCCACAGTTTATCTTTAAGTTCTGTTAGCCCCTGTTGTGCTACAGATGATATAAACATATACGGTATTCCTTTAAATTCTACATCAAGTTGTGTTTTCATTTCGGCTTTAAGTTCTTCGTCAAGCATATCTGACTTAGATATTACCACAAGCCTGTCTTTATCCAGCATTTCGGGATTATACCTTCTCAATTCATCTAAAAGTATATCATACTCCTTTTTTATATCTTCGGCATCTGCCGGAACAAGAAATAATAGTGTTGAGTTTCTTTCTATGTGCCTTAAAAAATAATGCCCAAGCCCTTTACCCTCGGCAGCACCTTCTATAATACCCGGTATATCTGCAATTACAAACGACTGAAAGTCCCTGTAAGCCACAATACCTAAGTTAGGTTTTAGCGTTGTAAATGGGTAGTCGGCAATTTTGGGTTTAGCCGATGTCAATACCGATAATAAAGTCGATTTACCCGCATTAGGGAAACCAACAAGCCCTACATCAGCAAGTACTTTAAGCTCCATAATAATATCCAGCTCTTCGCCCTGCATACCCGGCTGTGCATAACGGGGTGTTTGGTTAGTAGAACTGCGGAAATGCCAGTTCCCTAAGCCTCCCTTACCTCCTTTGGCTATTATTCGCTTCTCACCATCTTCGGTTATTTCAAATAATATTTCGTTGGTTTCTTTATCTCTAACTACAGTACCCAGCGGCACTTCAATATATTTGTCTTCACCATCTGCCCCGGTACTCCTTGCACTACCGCCATCGCCACCGTGCCCTGCCTTAATATGGCGTGCAAATTTAAGGTGGAACAGTGTCCATAACCCTTTATTGCCTACAAGGTAAACATGGCCGCCACGGCCGCCATCGCCACCATCGGGCCCGCCTTTTTCAATAAATTTTTCCCTGTGCAGGTGTGTAGATCCCTTACCTCCTTTGCCCGAGGCTACATATATCTTTACATAATCTACAAAATTCCCTTCTGTCATTGTATTTGTTTAAAGTTTAAGGTTTAATATTAATTTTAAACCTAATATTTTGAGGCGAACCTAATTTGCCTTTTGGCTATTGCCTATTTATTCTTTAATTGACCTTACTCTCACTTTATCTATTTTTACTCCATCCATAGAAAGTACTTCCAGCTCATATAAGTTCCAGGCAAGCTTTTCGCCCTCTTTAGGTATATAGGATAGCTCTGTCATTATAAGCCCGCTTACAGTAGTTACCTCATATTCATTAGTCAGCTCATCCAGTTCAAAATACGTAAGGAAGTCATGCAGCGGGTAATGCCCGTCAACAACCCATGTACCATCAGGATTTTCAGTAAGTTTAAACTCATCATCATAAAAGTCAGATGCATCGCCAACCAACGCTTCCAATATATCGTTAAGGGTTATTATACCCTGAAAAACACCATACTCATCAGTTACCAAAGCATAGTGTACTTTTGTGCTTTTAAATATCTCTAATGCTTTGTATGCAGAGGTATGCTCTATTAAGTATACAGGCTCCTTAGTTATTTCCCTTAAGTTAAAGCCTTTTTTCTCATAATTGGCAAATATATCCTTTAGCAGCACCACTCCCACCACATCATCCAGATTATCTTCGCACACTGGATATACCGAATGCAGTTCTTCAAGCATTATTTCACGTATACGGTTCTTATCAGACTGGAAAGTAAGGTATGTTACCGACTTTCTGTGCGTCATTAACGAATTGACTTTCCTGTCGCCAATATGAAAAACACGCTCCATAATATCGTGCTCTATTTCCTGTACCTCCCCGCCTTCTGTTCCCTCTTTTATAATAGCCTTAATTTCTTCTTCTGTTACTT
>JBQGDD010000440.1:0-5215 GCA_052038845.1 Dyadobacter sp.
TTTTCGGATGCCAAAGTTAGGGCTATTATATGTATAGCCCTAAAATTTAACACCGATAAGTACATGTGTTATTTTTTTCGTTCGAGAAGTGCCATATAAAATCCATCAAAACCGGAGTCTGATGCTAGGACTTTATTCTCTTTTACAAAGCTAAACTGGCTACCGATATCGGTTGTAAGAAACTTTTTAATCTGCTCCTGATTTTCTGAAGGTAATATAGAGCAGGTTGCATATACAAGTTTACCGCCCGGCTTTACTATTTTTGAGTAGCTTTCTAAAACTTCAGCCTGTGTATTTTTTATATTTTCTACAAATTCCGGCTGTAGTTTCCATTTACTGTCAGGGTTACGTTTTAATACACCCAGACCGCTGCACGGAGCATCTATTAAAACACGGTCAGCTTTTTCATGCAGCTTTTTTATAACCTTCGTGCTATCAATAATTTTATAGTCAATATTAAAAACACTGTTACGCTTAGCGCGCAGCTTTAACTGCTTTAACTTACTTTCATAAAGATCCATTGCTACAAGCTGTCCTTTATTTTCCATTAAAGATGCCATGTGCAGTGTTTTACCTCCCGCACCGGCACAGGTATCTACCACGCGCATGCCGGGGGCTACTTCAAGAAAACGCGCCACCATTTGAGATGAGGCATCCTGCACTTCAAATAAACCATCTTTAAAAGCCTGTGTCATAAATACATTGGCTCTTTCTTTAAGTATTAATGCATCAGGGTATTCTTTAGGTATCTCGGTATCAATGTCAAGATCCATTAAAATGGCTCTTAGTTTTTCCCTTGATGTTTTAAGGGTGTTTACCCGTAATATAACTTTAGCCTGCTCATTTTGGGCAGTGAGTTCTTTTTCCCAAATTTTTTCGCCTAATTCCTTAACACCAAGCTCATCCATCCAGTCCGGTATAGATTCCCTATACTTTCTTATTTTAGAAAGTTCATCAAAGCGTCCTTTAATACGGCGCACCGGGGTTTCTTCAAAATACTTCCATTCGGGCAATTTAATGCCCCGCAATACAGCCCATACTGCAAAAATACGCCATAGGTTATCCCTGTTATACGGTTCTCTTACTTCTGCAATTTCAGCATAAAGCCTTTTCCAGCGTACTATTTCATATATTGTTTCTGCAACAAATTTACGGTCGGCACTGCCCCAGCGTTTATCTTTTTTAAGTGCACGCGCTACTACTTTATCAGCATATTCACCATCATTAAATATAAAGCCCAGCGAGTCTATAACCGTAAAAACTAAATTCCTGTGTAATCTCATTGTAAAAAATTGAGGTGCAAAGGTATTGATTTTTTAGGTATGTTTAATAAAGCTGCTGTCAGTAGCTTGCCTGTATATTCAGGTTGAGACAATCTACTAACAGTTAGTAACTGCAAATTAAGCGCTTTTGCTGTATCTCTGTAAAAACTGCGAAGGCGTTTCACCAGTTCTATTTTTAAAAAGCCTTGAAAAATAGGCATAATCATTATAGCCTAACAGGTAAGCTATTTCGCCAAAATTTCTTTTTTGCAGTACCAGCTCTTTTTTAGCTTCAAGCAGTACCCTGTCATGTATTATGTCTGTTACAGTTTTACCTGCTACAGCCTGTGCAATACGGTTAAGGTGCTTTGCGCTTACATTTAGCATATCAGCATACCTGGCAGGCGACTTTTCATGTTTAAATTGTTCATTTACCAGTTGTTCCAACTGCCTGAATTTATTATAATAACTATTCCTGTTTTTATCATCGGCAGGATTTTGAAGTAAATAAATCCTTGTACACTCTATATAAATTAAGTTGATAAGGCTCAGTAACTTTTGTCTTTTTAGGGGTTGCTCAGTCAGGCTTTCATTATATACATTAGTAAATAACGAGGTTATATCTAATTCTTTACTCTCTAAATAAAGGCAGGGTAAATTGTGCATACTGTAATAAAACGGAAACCTGTTTATAGATGCCTGTGTGTACTGTAAATCGTAAAAGCTTTGCGTATGAAAAAATATATAGCCCTTGGTATCATCGCTAAGCTCCCAATGATGAGTCTGCCCGGGATTGAGGAAAAAGATGCTGCCTGGCTGTACTGCATAGGTATTAAAATCTACTTCGTGGCTGCCACTGCCCTGGGTAAATAGTATAGCAAGGTAAAAGTTATGTGAATGGGGCAGGTAAATATCTTTATGGCTTGTAATAAGATGTTTTTCCAGTGTATTACTGTAAAATCCTTCAAGGCTGTTATACTTCTCAAACTGGCTTATATTTAATATGGCTACTTTTTTCATATTACTTATTATGTCCTAAAAGTACAAATTTATGTGTACTTAGCCTATTGTAAAATATTTATTGTATAAGTAACTTTACTTAAAAATAAATCATGTCTCAAATAACAGAAATATTAGAAGAAAAATGCCCTAAATGCGGAGAAGGAAAGGTGTTTAGAAAGAAAGGAAATCCGTTACTTTTTCAGATGCCTAAAATGAACGAACACTGTAGTGTATGCTCACACAAATTTGAGAGAGAACCCGGCTATTTTTTTGGTTCAATGTATGTAAGTTATGCGCTTACAGTTGCCGAGATGATGGCTGTATTTTTAATTACACAGTTTTTTACAAAAGACTTTACCTTAATTATAAGTATTATAGCAGTAGCTGCAGTGTTGCTTAGCACTTTTAATTTCAGGCTTTCCAGAATGATATGGATATATATGTTTGACGGTAAGGAGAAAAGTGTATAGATATATTTAGTATCCATATAGTTTAAGCATTGCAGCAAGTTCTTTATATTCTTGTGAATATGCTCCATCTAATTCATATTTTTCTCTGAAACTGTAAAAAGATTGTAGAGCTTCATCACTACCAGATAAAGCGGCCACAAAAAGTTTATTAGCTGTAAACATGATAGAATCATTTAATTTGTTATCAGCATTATTATATTCATTTAAAACATTTTTGATTTCATCATCAGAGTATTTCCTAATATCAGTATTTATTGATGACATCATTTTTAGTTTAGTATTTTGATAATATAATTTATTAATATACCATTCAAAATCAATAAATTCAAGATTTTTTCCGAGAGGCAAAGATGAAATCTCCTTAATATAAAGCGTATCTTTTTTTACTTCAATCTTAGCAATCGTTAGCGCGTCCCAAAAATTGAATATGGTGTCGTTACCACATTCCGCTACAACAAATTCAGAAAAGTAATTATTGTTAGTATTATGGTAGCCGCAAATTGCTATTTGCTGTTTAGAAATAGTTACCAATTTATCTGCATCGACATCTGAATATTGTGTAAGAGGACATTTACACGACTCTGTTTGATTATATTTTTCCTCAGCTTTGTTAGTATTATTACATGATATAAATAATGCTACTAATAATAAAATTGTGTGCTTCATAATCTTAGTTTTCATATCTATAAATATAATTTTTTTGAATAAATAATTTGATAGGCTTATATTTTTATTTGTACTTTGATTAAGTATTTTTGCAGATATGCTGATATAAAGACAAATAAATTTTAATTATTATCAACATTTGTCTGCTTATAACCTAACCTCTATGAAGAAAGTTTTATTTCTTTTAGTATTGCCATTTATTTTTTCCTGTCAAAAACAGGTTAATGAGTTTAAAGCATCTTTTACTATTGTAACGGCAGATACACTGTTACTGGATAAAATAAGCATAAGAGCACTTACCGTTGATGAGGGCAAAGTATGGTATGCAGCCAGTGGCGGTAAATATGGGTGGGTATCTTTACAGGATGATAAAAACTTTAACGGTGTTATATCTAAAGATTCACTATTCCCCGAATTCAGGTCGATAGCGCAAACAAAAACAGATATTTTTATACTTAATGCAGGCTCTCCGGCAATGCTTTATAAAATATCCAAAGATGGTAAAAAGGTAAGGCAGGTATATACTGAAAATGATGAAAAAGCATTTTATGACAGTATGAAGTTTTTTAACGATACTGATGGCATAGCAATGGGCGACCCTATTGAAAACTGTCTTTCTGTTATTATAACACATGATGGCGGTAATACATGGGCTAAAATACCCTGTGATAAATTACCTGAAACTGCAGCCGGTGAAGCTGCCTTTGCTGCCAGTAATACAAACCTTATAGTTAATGGAAATAATGTATGGATGGTTTCGGGAGGGAGAAAATCGAGAGTTTTTTATTCTGAAGATAAGGGTAATAACTGGAAAGTTTATGATACACCCATAGTACAGGGCAGTGAAATGACTGGGATTTTTTCTGCTGATTTTTATGATGAGAAAATTGGCTTTGCCGTAGGTGGGGATTATGAAAATCAGGACAAAAATTCAGGGAATAAAATACTGACTACAGATGGTGGTAAAACATGGAAACTTGTAGGAGAAGGTACAGGTTTTGGCTACGCATCCTGCATACAGTTTGTACCAAACAGCAATGGTAATGAACTTTTAAGCGCAGGGCCATCAGGTATTTATTATTCTTATGATATGGGTACAACCTGGAAGAAAATTTATGAAAGTAAAGATTTTCATACCATAAAGTTTATAGATGATAAAACTGTGATAGCAGCAGGGCAGGGACTTATTGTAAAGTTACAGTTAAAATAAAATCCGGAAACTGTGTTATTGCAACCAGCTTCCGGATTTTAAATAATAAAAATTAACCTAAATTTTTCAGTCCTTTTTATTGGCTTTATACTTATGCAGCAGTTTTTTATTAAAATCTTCCTCTGCTTTTTTCAGTTTTAAAATTTTTATAGGTTTCAGTACCGGTTTTAAATCGTTAACAAGCTTTTTGCGCAGCAAAAACAGTTCTTCATCAGCAGCTTCAAGCTGGTCCAGATATAGTAATGCGTCTTTGTCTGAAATCTTATCCATACCTGTATCTTCAATCTTTTTTATTGCTGACCGCATTTTTGTTCTTTTAATTTCAAAATGCTTCTCTTCATAAGCATTATAAACAGGCCAGAATTTAGCTGATTCTTCTGTAGTAAGATTCAGCTCCGTAGTAATAAAAGAAACTTTAAGGGCTTTAATTTTATCCCACTTTTCTTTGTGATCCTGACCAAAGGAAAATAAAGAAAAGAATAAAAAGAAAAGCAGTAAAAACTTTATTTTCATAGTATTAGTTTTTTAAGTAAATATCATCTCCATAGTTTTCAAAATAACTCTCAATAGCATCATCACTTATAGCAAGGCTTAGCTCAAGCTCT
>JBQGDD010000441.1:0-1766 GCA_052038845.1 Dyadobacter sp.
AAACCAGCCAGGAATATTATTCTGGCTGGTTTTTTATTAATAATGCTGTCGGTTTTATATCAGGCTCCAGTATTTGGAAGTTTAGCTGATAGTGATTAAGCCCTGAAAATATTTTTCACGAGTTAATGACAGCCAAGCATATGAGTAGTATATTCTTAGATATAATATTTAGAATATTTACTCCTTCATAGTGTGGTAAACATTCATTACATCATCATCTTCCTCTATTTTTTCTAGTAGTTTTTCTACATCTGCCACCTGCTCTTCTGTAAGTTCTTTAGTAACCTGCGGGATGCGCTCAAACCCTGAAGAAAGTATTTCAAGACCTCTGTTTTCAAGTTCTTTTTGTATAGCGCCAAAACTTTCAAAAGGGGCATACATTACAATGCCGTCTTCGTCCATAAATATCTCTTCAACGCCAAAATCAATCATCTCAAGCTCCAGTTCTTCAACATCCTGCCCTTCGGCGGGGATACGGAAATTACAGGTATGGTCAAACATAAATTCTACTGAACCCTGAGTGCCAAGCGTACCATTGCATTTATTAAAATAACTCCTGATATTGGCAACGGTACGGTTATTATTATCAGTAGCAGTTTCTATAAGTATAGCTATACCATGTGGTGCATAACCTTCAAAAAGTACTTCTTTATAATTGGCAGTATCTTTATCAGATGCTTTTTTTATAGCCCTTTCAACGTTTTCTTTAGGCATATTGGCTGCCTTTGCATTTTGCATAACCGCTCTTAGCTTTGCATTGCTTTCGGGGCTTGGGCCGCCTTCTTTAACGGCAATTACGATATCTTTTCCTATTCTTGTAAACGTTTTGGCCATTGCAGACCAACGCTTCATTTTCCTTGCTTTTCTAAATTCGAACGCTCTTCCCATAATTAATTTGTTAGCAGGAACAAAAATAAACTTATTCATGGTTTTTACAAAACCAAAATCTTAGTCTTTTTGTTGTGAAGTTATTATATACAGTATATTTTTTACTGCTGGTATTTACCTTGAGTTAAAATATCCTTTATAATATTTATTCCCTCATAAATATGGGGGTCTGTTTTTAGCGACTTAATTTTTTGGTCGTTAGCACTTTTTAAAAATTCATCTTTAAGTTCAGGACTCTCAGGAACAGCTTTTACCGCTATGTTAAGTTCAGTGTCAGATACAGTTGTTATTTCTTCCCATATATCATCCATAGAATGCACATCGTTATAAACAGCATCAAAAGTAAGCGGAAGCGGCAGTTTATCCTCTAAATAAAGGTTTTCTATCTTAAGGTTAACCTCGTTAATTTTTTTATAAACACTATTCTGCTCAACCCTTGCAAGGCTATTATAAATAACCCTGTTTAAATCAACATCTTTTAAGCGTTTAAACTTTAGTTTTACATCTATGCTGTCATTCTTAATTGCGGTAGGCATACTGCTTTCCCTGGGTAAAAAACTATCGAAGAAGAAAGGCAAATTAACATCGGGAAGGATACCGTTATACTGGCTGCTTTTACCTGTAACCCTGTAAAACTTATCTACAGTTACTTTTACAAATTCGTCTTGTTTTTCACCGTCTGTAAGTGGTAAAATAGCCTGCATTGTGGCTTTGCCTAAGGTTTGGTTACCGGCAATAACTGCCCTGCCGTAATCCTGCATTACACCTGCAAAAAACTCACTTGCAGAGGCTGAGAAACCGTTTACCAGTACTACCATGGGCCCTGTGTATAAAGCACCCCTGTTATAATCTTTTACAATATTGCGCAGGTCATTTTT
>JBQGDD010000442.1:0-4189 GCA_052038845.1 Dyadobacter sp.
GATAGGTATAGTAGAGACTGTGAGCCTTATGGAGCTTGTTCATTATCTGTAACAGATTATAGATTTACTCTACCTATTCCTAATGATGAGTTAAATGGTAATGGTGTAATCCGTGATCAACAAAATACTGGATACTAAAAATTAATAAACTAAGAGTATGAAAAATATTTTTTATAAATTGAGTTTTGTTTGCCTTTTTGCTTTAGCAATTACTAGTTGCGAAGAGGATATAACAATTTTTGATGGCGAAGCAGCTTATCACTTTCTTCAAGATTCAAGCACTTCCCAAATATCACCTGATGATACTGAGCCTATTATTATTGAAGTAGGTGTCACTACAAAATCAGATGTTGATAGACAGGTTTCAATATTTATTGATGAATCTTCTACAGCAGATTCTGAAGCGTATTCATTGACTTCTAATGTTGTAACAATTCCTGCCGGTCAATATGTTGGAACTTTACAGATTATACCAAACTTTGATTTTATACCTACTAATGCAGTTTCTCTGGTTCTTGTTATAGATCAACCTCAGGAAAATGTGATCGCAGGTAAGGATACTTATACTTTAAATTTAAGGAGAGAGTGTATAATTGACCAAAGTCTTGCAGGAATTCACAATTATGTTCAATATGATATTAGTGTTGGCGATGGTTCAGGCGGTGTTAATCAATCTATTGAAGGTAGTATATCCGGCACTACTGTATGGACAGAGTTAAATGGTCCTACATCAGGACGCTATTTAATAGATGATTTATCTTTTGGGCTTTACCCACAGGTTTATAATGATGCACCAGCTAATGATGGTTCTGCAGGTGTAGCTTGGGTTTGTGATGAACTTAATGCATTAGGTTTTGATCAATATAATGATCCATTTACCTATACTGTACAAAATGTTAATGGTTCTGTATTAACACTTAAATATATAAATGGTTATGGTGATAGAGGCACTGTAGAAATTACAAGGGAAGGCGGAGAAGATTGGCCTGAAATTCTTCAAACAGCAAATTAGTATATAAGATATAGAAAAGAGGCTGCCTAAAGAGGGTGCACCCATAAGTTTATACAAATTTATAATTATATCTGAAATGGGAATGAGTTCGGTATTTCACTGGGCTCATTCCTTTCAAATTAAGTTTAATTCTGTGTTATTATAATAAATAGATAAATAAATATCTCTTTTATCCCTCCTTTCAATTGATTTATTGAGCTAATTTTTCATAATTAAAACAACTTAGATTAATGATTCCCAAAAATTTTTCAATACAATTTACTTTTCTTGATATGTTTTTTCATTGTGTATTGCAAGCTTTGGTCTAAATGTAATATAAAGTTTGCATTCCCACTTATTTTAAATGACTTTTGGGCATGCTTGCAACCTGTTCAAAGCTTTGTCTTTCTGATATTAATAGCTTATTATTTCCCCGATAAATAGGTTAATTACAGGGTTGGTCTGCTTTAAAATCCGGTTTTTATAAGTGTGGTGCTTTTCTATTATGTTCTCTTTTGTGAAATTTATGTTTTTTACTCATAACGGCTTTTAATCCAAGTATTTTCATTAATCTAAGTATAGTCCTGTGGCCGATTATAATTTCTTTATTACTAATTTCAAGAATAATACGATAATAAGTAGGTCTTCCTTTATGCCAATGATAAATTGACTTGATCCATTCTTTAACTTAGTGAAATTTATCTTTGATCTGACTTTTCTTATGATATTAATAATAATTACTTTTTGCAATATTTGCATGATTTAGCAAAATGTCGAATCATAATTATGCCTTCTTTAGTGGCTTGCGTTCTTTGTTTTGTTCAGTTTCTTCGGTTAGAATTAAGGCTTGTAGCTTTTAGGAGGGCATTTTTGGGACATAAAGGCTCAATCTCTAAAAGTAATATACCAAACCTTCAATCACCACATTGCTCAAAGCGTTGCTGCCAATTGATAATAATGGAATTGCTCGAAACATTAAATTGTAAGCAGGCTTTAAAGACAAAAACTTCTTGATAATAAAAATCCAAAACTATACACCTAAAATTAATTATATAGAATTGATTTTGAAGAGGTATGAGAACCTTAGCACCCTACTTATTATAAAAAAAACTAAACCAAAGCTTAAGATTAGATAAATTTACTCTTCTTCTATATATTGAAGTTTGAATTCAAAATTTCACTTTATTTTTTTACTTATAAATGCCCCCAAATAGTATATTATTTTTTGGGCAATTCACTTCAGGATGACCTCTTTTATTTTTAAACCACTTAATTATTAATAGCATTATATTTATATTTGCGGGATTATAATATCTTCCTATGCTTACAAGGGCTATTTTATTTTTTATTATTCTTTTACCTATATCTACATTTTCTCAGGTTAGATCTAAACAACGTTTGCAGAATAATACTACTTTGCAGGGAGATGATAACAAACCAAGAGAGAGAGAAAGGATCAATACTTCAGCTATATCTGATACTGTTGCAACTATAGATATGTATAAGGTTATAACTATTGACAGGGATACTACCTTTATAGATACCTCCTTAACTATTAGGCATGAATACAGGAATAATTATTTAAGAAAGGATAACTTTGGTTTGTTGCCTTTTGCAAATGATGGTCAGACTTTTAATACACTTGACTTTGGATTAACAGAGTTCAATCCATTTCCAGAATTCGGATTTCGCGGAAAGCACTTTGCTTATATGGAAGTTGAGGATATAAATTACTATAATGTAGCAACCCCCTTTACCGATTTATTTTACAGGTCGGTACAGCAACAAGGACAAATTCTGGATGCATTAGTTACCCTTAATACTTCAGAAAACTTAAATTTTACTTTAGCATATAAAGGGTTGCGTTCTATAGGGAGGTATATAAACTCTTTGTCAAGTAATGGGAATTTCAGGTTTGCAACAAGTTATAACACTACAGATAAAAGATACCATTTAAAAGCTCATTTTACTGCTCAGGATTTTACTAATGCCCAAAATGGTGGTATTATTGATACTGATTTTTTTGAAAGTGGAGAGGGTTTATACACTGACAGGGAAAGACTGGATGTATATTTTAGGGATGCAACTTCTGTTATGAAAGGGAACAGGTATTTTTTTGATCACACTTATAGGCTTAGCAAAGATAATCCTAACAGTATAGTACTACATCACCAGTTTAACTATGAGCATAAGTTTTTTGAATTTACACAGCCTACTATAAGCGCAAGGTTTGGAAGAAGCTATACGCCATCTATAGCTAACAAGACCCGGTACAACAGGATGTACAACAAGATAGGTGCTGCTTATTCTAATGAAACTATTGGGGACATTGAATTCTATCTTGAAGATTTTAACTACAACTATTTTTACAGAAGTATTATTTTAAGGACTGGGATACAACCCGATGGAGGAGCAAGTAATGTAGTTTTAACGCCAAATTCTCTTAATGACAGGATTAACACTTATGGTGCACGCTATTCTTATCAAAAAGATAGGTGGAAGGGAAGTGTTTTATTTTCTAACTCCATTACAAATCAGTCGTTAGCTAATATAGATGCATCAGCAAGATACCGGCTTGATGATGTTAATGAATTTTCATTTCGTTATCAGAATATGAATAAACTTCCTAACCATAACTTTAGTTTATATCAAAGTGACTACACAGAATATAATTGGTCGGAAAACTGGAAAAATGAGAAGATTAATAATTTTGAAATCGGAGCAACTACAAAATGGCTCTCTGCGGCGTTGCAGTTCACAGTTTTAAATGATCATCTTTATTTTGGAGAAAAAGAACCAGAAGAACCATTACCTCCGTCAGGTGTAGATGCTTTAATTTTAGGACCCTATCAATATGCAAATACAATAAACTACTTCTCACTTAAGCTTAACAGGGAGTTTAGGCTGGGTAATTTTGCATTAGATAATACACTTCTCTACCAACAGGTAAACCAAAATGATAATATCCTGAACGTACCCGAATTTACTACACGTAACTCATTATACTATTCTAATCATTTCTTTAAAAAAGCCTTGTTTTTACAAACTGGTATAACGTTTCAGTATTTTACAGAATATTATGGTAATGATTATAATCCTTTAATAGGGGAGTTTTATATTCAGGAAGAAAAGAAATTCGGTGGTTTTCCTCTAATGGACTTTTTTATAAATGCTAAAATAAAGCAGTTCCGTCTCTTT
>JBQGDD010000443.1:0-5540 GCA_052038845.1 Dyadobacter sp.
GTATCTATAACACCGGTAGCAAAAAGTACTTTTTTACTTTTGTAATTCATTGAATCTTTGGTTACAACATCAAAACCTGAATTTGTAGCTATAACATCAAGTACAGTATCGGCAAGAAAGTTTACGGTAGGGTAGTTAAGCACTTCATTCTTTGCTTGTTCTCTTATGGCAATTGGGTCTTTACCATCATTAGTAATAAAGTTATACGAGTGTGGCGTTTGCCTGTTGCAGGGGTTTCCGTTATCTATAACCAGTACGCTGCGCATAGACCTGCCTAAAGACAATGCAGCAGATAAGCCCGCATAGCTGCCGCCTATTATAATTACATCAAGCAATTCAGTCTTCATACTTAATTGTTATTAAGCATAAAGTTACCAAACGGATAATGATATAGTTTAACTTTAACTAAACTTAAACTTTTGTATTATGTAATGGGTTATTCGATAATCATTTCCCGCAGCTTTTTGCGGTAGGCCTCAAGAATTTTTGATTTGTAGATAAAGCCATAAAACTTTTCATCTTTCAATATGGGCAGGTATTCTGTTTCAGCAGTCTCAAACTTATCCATTATTGTTTCAATAGCATCTTCTATTGATACCGTTTCACGGGGTGCGGTAATCATTTCTTCCAGCTTACAGTATTTTATTTTAAAAGGGCTGAAAACCAAATGCCGTATAGCGTTAAATTCAACAATGCCTATCAGGCGGTTTTTTTCATCAGTAACCGCAAATAGATTTTGTTTTGTAGATGATAAAAGGTTTATAACATCATCCGGCTTGTGTGATGTTTGTATCGTTTTGATGTTAGTATCTACTACAGTAAGGATATCTATACCCGATAGTATATTCCTGTCTTTATCAGATGTATATACCTGCCCTTTATCGGCAAGGTGCTTTACATCCATAGAGTGGTTTTCAAACTGCTTGGATACTGCAAAGCTTATAGATGATACTATCATTAGCGGAACCATAAGGTTGTACCCGCCTGTAATTTCGCCTATCAGGAATATGGCGGTTAAAGGCGCATGAAAAAGTCCGCTTAATATACCTGCCATACCTACTATGGTAAAATTCCCCACAGGCAAATCTTTTGAAACACCTATCAGGTGAAAAAATTTAGCCATAAAAAATCCAAGGTAGGAACCGACAAACAACGATGGTGCAAAGTTACCCCCATTACCCCCGCTTGACAGGGTAAGCCCCGTAGCATAAGCCTTTACAAGCATTGTAATGCCAACAAAAACCAGCAGTACCCACCCGTTATTTTTAAAATCATCCAGTACGGTATTGTTAAGTATAGCCTCCGGGTTTGAGTGAGCCAGTATCTTTATACTTTCATAACCTTCACCAAAAAGAGTAGGGAACAAAAATATCAGTAAAGCCAGGGGTATAGCACCATATAAAGCCTTTTTATACTCACTTTTTTTAAGCCTTGCAAAATATGCTTCTATTTTTTGAAACGTCCTGGAATGGTAAACCGATACAAAACCTGCTAAAACACCAAGCAATACATAATAAGGGATATTATGGTAATCAAATGCCTGCTGTTGCGTGAAAGAGAGCAGTACATCTTCATTTAACACAACTGTAGAGACAATAGCCCCTGTAGCAGCCGATATCATAATAGGAATAAAAGCTGTAATGGTAACATCCGTAAGTACAACCTCAATAGCAAACAGCACCCCGGCTATGGGTGCATTAAACGCTGCGGCAATACCTGCTGCAACCCCACAGGCAAGCAGCAAAATCCTGTCTTTTTGGGATAGTTTGTATTTTTGCGCAAAGTTTGAACCAAACGCTGCACCTGTTATTGTAATGGGGGACTCCAGTCCCGCTGAACCACCTAAGCCAACTGTAAGCGTGCTGGTCATTATCTGGGCATACATTTGCTTGCGGGGTATAATTCCGCCCTTTCGGGCAACGGCATACAATATGCGCGAACTGCCTTTTTCCAGTCTTCCGCCAAGAAGTTTTCTCACTACTAATACAGTTAGCAAAATACCTGCTATAGGCAGTAAACTGTTGATGTACGGCAGTTTTAAATAACCGTTTATATAATTAGCCAGTAAAAAAACGTTGTGGGCAAACCCTTTTAATATAATTACGGCAAAAGCTGTTGACATTGCCACTAATACACAGGATAGATAAATGAAGTGCCTTTCTGATAAAAAACTCTTTATTATAAAAACCAAGGTTTCAAACCGCCTTATATTATTCCTGATGAATAGCTGGATTTTTGAAACAATTTGGTTTGGCATTTGTATGAAAAATATTTAATAAGATGAATAGTGGTGCAAAATTAATTCATTTAAAAAATATATAAAGGTAATTATGTTTTTTTTAAGCTCTATGTAATTATAAAGGGCTAATTAGTTTATAATGAGCGGAGTTTATCTTTAGAAAACTCCTTTACTTCTTCAAAAAACTCTTTAAATTCATTTTCAAATGACGGATAAAACTCTCTAAGCTCATTTACGGAATTTGCCATGCCTGACTTATGCTTTGTGCGCCTGTCCATTTGTGCCAAAATCTCAGCTATACCGTTTATATCGGCATATTTAACCAGCCAGTTTTGCGGTATCATGTAGTTTATTACATTTTTTGTACGTGTAGTTAAAACATCCCGGTTAGCCAACAGTAAGGCATAAAAAGATTCGGCATAATCTTTAAGGGGCTGAATGTGGTAATCATCCCAGTTTTTCGCCAAAAAATGGTCGTAAAAAATATCTACAATTACGCCAGAGTAATGATGATATTCGGAGTGAAGCCTTTTTGTACTCTGCCTGAAAACAGGGTGGCTGTCAGTAAATGTATCAATAGCCCTGTGTAGTAATATCCCTGTTTTAATATCTTCAGGAAAATCTTCCGGCTTATTGCCATGAATACTGTCAGCCATAAAATTGCCGATTTTAACCATGTCATTATCGCCCGAAAGATAGATGTGTGCCAAAAAGTTCATAGGCACAATTTAAGTATAACTTTCCATATATAAAATTATAGAGACTGGTTTGTAACGCTAATTATTTCTTACAGAAACTTAAAATTAATGTAAGGTTTAAAAGTCTGTAAATAGTATATTTGCTTAACCAAAAACCAATTAAAATGACTTTAATTAAATCTATATCAGGTATCAGGGGAACAATAGGCGGTAAAACCGCAGATAATCTTACGCCTGTAGATGCTGTAAAATTTGCATCTGCCTATGGTACCTGGCTTAAGGGGCATGCTAATAAAGAAAAATTAACCGTAGTAATAGGGCGTGATGCACGTATATCAGGCCCAATGATACACAACCTGGTTGTAAATACACTGGTAGGGCTTGGCATAAGTATAATAGACTTAGGGCTATCTACAACACCTACTGTTGAGGTTGCCGTGCCTCTTGAAAAAGCCGATGGCGGTATTATACTTACAGCAAGCCATAACCCCAAACAATGGAATGCATTAAAACTGCTGAATGAAAAAGGAGAGTTTTTAAATGGCGCTGATGGCGCTGAAATTCTTGAAATTGCAGAAAGTGAAGCTTTTGATTTTGCTGATGTGGATAACCTTGGAGAAGTTACTGTTAACGATGCATACATGGACATACATATAGATGAGGTTTTAAACCTGCCGCTTGTAAATGCCGACCTTGTTAAACAGGCAGGGTTTAAAGTTGTAGTAGATGGCGTTAACTCATCAGGTGGGATTATTATACCGAAGCTGTTAAAGCAGATGGGCGTAGAGGTAGTAGAACTTTACTGCGAACCTAACGGGCATTTCCCTCATAACCCGGAGCCGTTAAAAGAGCACTTAGGCGATATATGTGAGCTAGTAGTTAAAGAAAAAGCACATTTCGGTATTGTGGTAGATCCTGATGTTGACAGGCTGGCATTTATATCTGATGATGGTGAAATGTTTGGCGAAGAATATACCCTTGTTGCCTGTGCAGATTATGTGCTGAGCAAGACACCGGGTAACACGGTAAGTAATATGTCATCGTCCCGTGCGCTGCGGGATATTACCGAAAAGCATGGCGGAAGCTATGAAGCCAGCGCTGTTGGCGAAGTGAATGTAGTGGAACTGATGAAAAAAAATAATGCCATAATTGGCGGTGAGGGTAATGGAGGTATTATCTATCCTGAACTTCATTATGGACGTGATTCGCTTGTAGGGGTTGCATTATTCCTTACCTATCTTGCAGAGCAGAATATACAATCTGTAGCGGCGTTGAGGGCATCATACCCACAATACTATATGAGCAAAAATAAAATAGACCTGACTCCACAGATTGATGTTGATGCTATTTTAGAGGCTATGGCAGGCAAGTATATTGATGAGGATATTTATACTATAGACGGAGTAAAAATTGATTTTGCCGAAGAGTGGGTACACTTAAGAAAATCGAATACAGAACCGATTATACGCATATATACAGAAGCAAAAACCCAGCAAAAAGCTGATGAACTTGCAGAGCGTATTATTAAAGAAATAAAAGCAGTAGCAGGAATTTAATTCTTAGCTAAAAAAATTAAAAAACTCCTGATGAGAATATTCATCAGGAGTTTTAATTAGATATTTAATGAGCCTAAAGAGTATATTTACAGTATCATTACTTTTATTATTCTTTGCAGCGACTGCACAAAAGTATGATTGTGGGTGGCATGGCAATAAAAGCACTGAAGAAAGAAATAGCCTTTTTCCTTTTAATAAAACAGAAAAGATAGTTTTAATTTCTTATTTATCTAAACAAGCAGTATTTAAGAAATCGGATTATCTTCCGGATGAAGATAAGGAAAGCTTAATCCGAAGACTTTATCCTTATGAGTATGTTTTTAATACAAATACAAAAGAACATATATATCACGCTAATGCAAAAGTTGAAATTAATGATTTCAGGATTGAAAAATTAAGCCATATACTCATAAATTACACATTAAAGGAAAAGACAGGTGGTAGATATGTGATTACTGAAACGAAATGTTACGATCCTAAAAATGCAATTTTATTTTTAGACAAAGAGAATAAAATAATTTCTGTATTTGAAATTTGTTTTGAATGTTTTAGTTCACATTTAAACCCAGATCCTGATGGGATTAATTTTTATACACAAATCTATGAGTGTTGGCCAAAACTCGAGCTTTTAAAAGAATTTTTAATTGAAAACGGAATTGCTATTACAGATTAATCTACATTTTTAAAATACCTGTAATACCATTGCCCTACATACTCGTGCATGGCAATTTCTGCATTCATAGCTTTATAGCCTGACGGCCACCAGGTATAAAGGCTGCTGTCAGGGTCATGCTTAACAAGATAGTTTGCCGGGGCTGCAATAGGTTTTAAGCCCATACGCTTAAATATTTCCATAGCCCTTGGTATGTGTGCGGCACTTGTAACCAGTATAAACTCGCCATTTGTGCCAAAACGTTTTTTGTACGCTTCTGCCTCCAGCCATGTTGTAGAAGGATCTACAAGCATAAGTGTGTCTTTTTCAGCAACCCCAAGCGATAGTGCTGTTTCTGCCATAACGGTGGCATGGGGCGTTTTATTAGAACGGGA
>JBQGDD010000444.1:0-1582 GCA_052038845.1 Dyadobacter sp.
CATATTACGCTTGCTGAGATTGGAAGAAGGATTTCGCTTGGGCAGTTTAAAGAACTTAACATTATCCTTAAGGGTGACGTGGATGGTTCGGTAGAGGCACTGTCTGACTCGTTCTCTAAACTTTCTACAGAGGAGATACAAATAAACATTATACATAAAGGTGTAGGAGCAATAACAGAATCTGACGTATTGCTGGCTTCTGCTTCCGATGCTATTATTATAGGATTTAATGTAAGGCCTTCTGCGAGTGCAAGGCAGCTTGCTGACAAGGAAGAGATTGACATCAGAAATTACTCGATTATTTATGATGCAATTGACGACCTTAAAGATGCAATGGAAGGTATGCTTTCGCCGGAACTTAAAGAAGAGGTTACGGGTACTGCAGAAATCCGTGAAACATTCAAAATTTCTAAAGTAGGTACCATTGCAGGATGTATGGTTACAGACGGTAAGATATACAGAAGCTCTAAAATAAGGCTTATCCGCGAAGGGGTGGTTATCTATACAGGAGAGCTCGCTACGCTTAAGCGTTTTAAAGACGATGTTAAGGAGGTTTCTAAAGGGTATGATTGTGGTATCCAGATTAAGAACTATAACGACATACAGCAGCTTGATGTAATTGAGGCCTTCCAGGAGGTTGAGGTTAAAAAGAAACTTAAGTAATCAAGTTATAAAAAATATGCCCCGCAACTGCGGGGCATATTTTTTATATAGTGTATGTACTTACTTTTTAGGTTTTATAAGTAATGCATAAGGATACTTTTTTCTTATTTCAACAAGATTCCTTTCTGCTTCAATCCTTGATTTAAAATTCCCTGTCCAAACCTTATAAGTGGGGCTTTCAAAAATTATTGTACCATCAAGGTCTTTAAACTCTTTTTTAAACTCTGAGAGTGCTTTACGTGCGTTTTCGTTATCGCCATAATATATCTGTACTTTATAGCGGTCATTAGCGGTTACAGATGCACCAATTTTTCGTTTTTCGTTTAAAAGCTGCTCAAATTTAGCATCCTGTACTATAGTAACATCACTTTGTTGTGCATAGCTTTTATTAACTGTAACTGTTGCTGAAACTACAGCCAGCGTATAGCAATATTTTTTTAAAATTCTCATAATGAAGTAGGTTTAACGCAAAAATACAACATATTATTTTAAAGTAGTAAGCTCTATTTATTTAGAATAGTTATAAATTATATGTTAAGGTTTATTTAAGGTTTGAGAATAATTCATAAGTCGTATTTTTGTGGGAGTTTTTAAAAAAGTACAGTGTTTGCTTGCTGTATAGAAAAAACTATACCAAATAAAGTCGATAATCATTTTTAATATGAAAAAAGTGGGTAACCATACTTCGTTTTCAAGAATTTTATTGTTCTGCCTGGCGTTGTCGCTATCATTCTCATTTACCTCTTATGCTCAGGAAGAAGCAGCTGCCGAAGCATCGGCAGAGCAGGCTTCAGCAGACGTAGATGGGGATGCTGCAAAAGGAAAGGAATTGTTTAATACATTGTGTGCGGCATGCCATAAGTTAGACGCTAAATCAACAGGTCCTGCTTTAAGGAATGTGGATGATAAGCACGACCGC
>JBQGDD010000445.1:0-2799 GCA_052038845.1 Dyadobacter sp.
CCTTGAACAGAATAGGGAATATGGCAAAGACCAGTTCCTTACTACTAACCAAGGAGTCAGGATAAACGACAACCAAAACACTCTTAAAGCGGGAGAAAGAGGCCCCTCTTTATTGGAAGATTTTATAATGCGTGAAAAAATAACGCATTTTGACCATGAGCGCATTCCGGAGCGTATTGTACACGCAAGAGGATCGGCAGCGCATGGTTACTTTCAGGCATATGACACTGCAAAAGAATATACAAAAGCAGGTTTTTTACAGGATAGTAGTATAAAGACACCTGTTTTTGTACGATTTTCTACCGTTGCAGGGTTCCGTGGCTCTACAGATTTAGCCAGAGATGTTCGTGGCTTTGCCGTTAAATTTTATACTCAGGAGGGAAATTTTGACCTTGTTGGCAATAATGTTCCTGTTTTCTTTATACAGGATGCTATGAAGTTTCCAGACCTTATACACGCTGTAAAACCGGAACCCCATAACGAGATACCTCAGGCAGCTTCTGCACATGATACTTTTTGGGATTTTATTTCGCTAATGCCGGAATCTATGCACATGATTATGTGGGCAATGAGTGACAGGGCAATACCAAGAAGCTACCGAATGATGGAAGGCTTTGGCGTACATACTTTCCGCTTTATAAACCAACAGAATGAATCTGTATTTGTTAAGTTTCACTGGAAGCCTAAATTAGGTACTCATGCTGTAGTATGGGATGAGGCTCTTAAAATATCCGGTAACGATCCTGATTTTCACAGAAGGGATTTATGGGAAGCTATAGAAAACGGGAACTACCCCGAATGGGAGCTTGGCGTACAGATTGTACCGGAAGCCGATGAACACAAATTTGATTTTGACCTGCTAGACCCTACTAAAATAATACCCGAAGAATTAGTACCTGTAACCAAAATTGGTAAAATGGTACTGAACCGTAACCCTGATAACTTTTTTGCAGAAACAGAGCAGGTTGCCTTTCACCCCGGGCATATAGTGCCCGGTATTGATTTCACTAATGATCCTTTACTACAGGGAAGGCTTTTTTCATATACCGACACACAGCTTAAAAGGTTAGGCAGCCCTAACTTTCATGAAATACCTATAAACAGACCTGTAGCACCTATGCATAATAACCAGCGTGACGGACACATGAGGCAGGAAATCAATGTAGGCAGGGTAAGCTATCAGCCCAACTCTTTAGGTGGCGGCTGCCCGTTTCAGGCTAAAATGGCTGAAGGTGGTTTTGTAAGCCATAATGAGAGGGTAGATGCACATAAAGTACGTGACAGAAGTAAAAGTTTTTCTGACCATTTTAGCCAAGCTGCTTTATTCTTTAACAGCCAGACAGAAGTTGAGCAAAACCATATTATAAGTGCGCTAAGATTTGAGCTTGGAAAAGTAGAAACTATAGCTATAAGGGAAAGGATGCTTGGCTTGTTATCTCAGGTAAGTATGGAACTGGCAAAACAGGTTGCAAAAGGATTAGGGCTTGATGTGCCGAAACCTGAGAAGCCAATGAATCATGGCGTACCGGCTGATGCTGACAAGAACAAATATGAGCCTACACCTGTAAATAAAAAATACAGCCCATCTGACGCATTAAGTATGCTTAAAAACCCTACTGTTACTCCTACTGTAGAAACAAGGCAGGTAGCTTTTTTATGCAGTGATGGCGTACATGAAGATTCGCTTAACCAGCTTAAGGACGCCTTGGAGAAAAAAGGGGCTATGGCAAAAATTATAGGATTACATGCCGGAAATATTAAAGGCGATAAAGGAACAGCGATAAAAGCTGACCACAGCTTTTTAACCTCATCATCTGTATTGTTTGATGCGCTGTATATACCGGGAGCTACGAACTTTAAACTGCTGGAAAATAACGATGATGCAGTTGAGTTTATTAATGATGCCTATAAGCACTGTAAAGTTATTGGGGCTGATGAAGAGGCAAATGCCCTGCTTGAAAAAACAACTATAGGTAATAAGCTGAAAGACAAAAAGGATATTAAACTACCGGGTGTAATTATAAAAAGCAATGGTGGTAAAGATAATTTTGTAAAGGACTTTATTGCTCAACTTGCACAGCACCGTGTTTGGGAACGTGAACAAAAAATTAAACAATAAAACCCAAAATGGATTACATACAGGTAATAGGTTTATTAGCTGCTTTATTTACAACTATAGCAAATATACCACAGGCAGTAAAAGTTATAAAAACACGTTCTACAAAAAGTCTTTCTGCACCTACATATGCTATGCTTTTTTTAGGCATGTCACTCTGGGTAGCTTACGGGATTTTGAAAAAGGATGTTCCTATTATCCTTGCCAACAGCATAGCCGGGGGGCTGTGTGGCATTATCTTATTCATGAAGCTTTTATCACTTTTTAAAAACAAGAAAATTATTAACTAAATATATTTTATCATGAAAAATACAATAATAAAACCCTTTCTTTTTGGTCTGTTTGCCGCTTCATTATTATCTCTGCAAACCTCCTGTAACAGTTGCGAAGGCAATAGGGATACAGAGGCAGAGGACAGCGAAAATAATATATACAATAGGCAGGATGGTATGACTAATGATACAATCGCTAACCAAAACCGGGGAAACACAACAGGTGCCACAGGTAACGGAAGTACAACCAGAAACAGCGGTAACCAGACAACCGGAAATACCACAAATAATAATGACGGTATTGAAAACAGCAGAAGCGATGCTTATGATAAAGAAGGCAAACCTGCCAGTAGTGGCGGTTCTATGGGTAGCGGAATGGGTACAGGTACAGGAAGTACAGGCAACAACTCT
>JBQGDD010000446.1:0-1585 GCA_052038845.1 Dyadobacter sp.
AATAAGTTTGTACGCAACGGTTTTAATGCTATTTTTGTAAAAGTATGGCTTGTTTTTTGACGTGTCAAACTTACAATAATTTTGTCAAATTAATTCAGTAAATTCAATTATAACACTAATAGGATTAATATCTATATAACAATGACAGGGAACCTAAACGTTAAACTTACTTTATTTGTTTTTATTATGTTTATCTGCACATCATTTGGGCAGGATGACTCTAAATTTAAAGTGGTTTTAGATGCCGGGCACGGAGGTAAGGACTATGGTGCTATTTATCATAAGTTTATCGAAAAAAATATTGCCCTTAGTGTGGTGATGAAGGTAGGAAAGATATTGGAGAATGATCCTACAGTTGATGTTGTTTACACACGCAAAACAGATGTTTTTATAGAGCTGTCTGAAAGGGCTAATATAGCTAATAGGGCAAAAGCAAATATTTTTGTATCCATACACTGTAACGGAGCAACAAACCAGTCAGCCTACGGTACTGAAACCTTTGTAATGGGTACAACAAAAAGTGCCTCTGCACTTGAGGTTGCCAAAAAGGAGAATGCGGTTATCTACCAGGAAAAGGATTATAAGATAAAATATAAAGGTTACGACCCTAACAGGCCTGAAACTGTTATTGGACTGAATATTTCAATTGAAGAAAATATTGACCAGAGCATCATACTTGCCAGCAAGATAGAAGCAGGCTTTAAAGATAAATTAAACAGAAAAAGCAGGGGTGTAAAAGCAGCAGGTTTTTTAGTGCTAAGGGATATTTATATGCCAAGGATACTTGTAGAGCTTGGGTTTATTTCAAATAAAACGGAAGGAGAGTTCTTAAATTCTGCTGAAGGGCAGGACAAACTTGCAAGAAATATTGCAGATGCTATATTAAGTTACAAAAAAGAGTATTTTATACCTGTAAGTAATAATAGTAACCAGCCAGTACATAATAATACTATTGAAGAACCCAAGCAGACAGTTAACAATACGCCTGCACCTTCAGCACCGTCAAATACTACATCTACTTCGTCAGCGTCGGTTTCAGGAGTGATATACAGGGTACAGATTGCAGCAAGCGGTACAGACCTTGAAACGACTCCATCAAATTTTAATGGGCTTAGCAATGTAAGTAAAATACAGAGTGCCAAACTGTTTAAATATTATTATGGAGAAACGGGAAGCTATGATACTGCTAAAGCCTTACAGGCAGAAGCGAGAGATAAGGGTTATCCTACAGCTTATGTTGTTCCTTTTTTAAACGGAAAGGTTATAACTATGGACGAAGCATTGAAAAAGCGTTAATATAATATTCACACTTTATTACATTTATTTGTCCTACATTTGTTAAAAAATAAATATTTTGAAAGTAACAAGAGAAGCAAAAACGGCAATTTTAGTTATAGGAGCCATACTAATATTTATATGGGGCTATAGCTTTTTAAAAGGCAGAGACCTTTTACATACACACAAAACTTTTTATGTAGTATATAGTGATGTTGAGGGATTATCTCCTTCGGCACCGGTGACTATTAACGGGTTGGTTATAGGTAAAGTTATATCTATATCTTTTATAGATAATAAGCCGGGAAGG
>JBQGDD010000447.1:0-4730 GCA_052038845.1 Dyadobacter sp.
AATGCAGGGATAAGATTGAAAAACTGGAAGAACAGTTGAGTAAAGACGGTTCGGACACGAAGCAAATCAATATCGACAGGTTGTTGGACAGAGCGATACAGAACATCGTCAATATCCCAAGGCTCTACAGTAAGGGCGGTATCCACACCAAACGGGCTATTATCGGTTCGATATTCCCCGAAAAATTGGAGTTTGACGGAAAAACGTATCGATCCGCGCGGATGAACGTAATCGCTAACTATATCTTTCAGGTAAACAATGGTTTACCCCAAAATAAAAACAGGAAAAACGATTGTAATAATCACTTTTCCTGTTTAGTAGCCTCGCCAAGAATCGAACTTGGATCAAAAGTTTAGGAAACTCCCATTCTATCCGTTGAACTACGAGGCCAATATTTTGAGGTGCAAATATACTAAATATACTTTTTTAAAAAAGCTAAAAAAGGGAATTTTTGCTTTGCCCTTGAACTGGAGAGCATCCGTTATTTTAATTTAAAAAAACTTGATTTAAATGTTTTATGATTATCTCACTAGCAATATACATAATTTTAAATTCGTCTGTTTCAATTGAAAATTTTAAATAAGGTCTTTTACTCATTTTATAAAAAGTGTCCAAAAAGAAATCGTGGTGCATCGAGTATAATTTAGCGTTTATCTTTGGAGTATTTTTGCTAAAGCAGTAGGTTAATATTACATTTTGGTTATACATGCTGATAGCTTTATATTCATAACATTTACAATTTAGCCCTATAATTATTTCATTATTAACTTTCTTTTTTTCTATTAATTTCAATGAGTTTACTGTGACATCCAAAGAATCCAGCACTTGATTATTACTTATGAAATGGATTTTTCCTTTATCCGCCAGATACAATTGTGTGTTAGGAAAAGCCTCAGAATTGTTTTTATGCACCCTTTTAAAGTTACCATTCTCTGAGTAGTTCATAACAAGACTATCTCCATATTTTGCTTTAAGAACTTCCTCTAAGTTTTGCGGTGCCAATTCTGATGTTGAGATATGGGTAGAAAATTTAATTAACCCCTCAAAACTTTTTTGGGCTTGAGTTCTTAGACTAAATACAAATAATAGAAGTAAAAATAAATAATTCATTTATGGTAGGCAGTATCAATATTAAATAAAAAAAGCCAGTCGTTTGACTGGCTTTTAAAGCTCCCCCTCTTGGGCTCGAACCAAGGACCCTCTGATTAACAGTCAGATGCTCTAACCAACTGAGCTAAGGAGGAAACTGTATATTGTAGTTGTAATTTTTCTAATCGGCGTCAGTTAAATTACAGTATGTTTTTAAAGAGCGTGTTTTGCAAAACGTGTTACCTTTATTGCGGTGCAAATATATAACCATTTTTAATTTTAGCAAACAAATTCAGGAAAAATTTAGGTTATTTTTTTAAACTTTATTTCACAATTAGCTGGTAGATATCCTTACCAAAAACTAACACCATGAGTGTAAGCAATATAATCATACCAATAGTTTGCACAACGCCTGCGGCTTTATCGCTAAGCCTGCGCCCTGTAATCATTTCTGCAATGGTAAAAATAGCATGTCCGCCATCAAGTCCCGGTATAGGCAGTAAATTCATAAACGCTAAAGCTATCGAGAAAAACGCCGTAAACTTCCAGAAGAACTCCCAGTCCCATGATGTTGGCATAGCAGCAGCAATACCCACAGGGCTTTTAATATGCTGGTAGGCACCTGTAGAAGGGCGCAGTATCAGTTTAAACTGCTTTACGTTGTACACTAACAGGAAGTACGACTCTTCCATAGATTTTGGCAATGCCGAAAAGAAATTATACTTTTCAGTAATTATAAAGTTTTCCTGTTTGGCAAAAGCAGGCGTAAAGCCAAGTGTTCCCTCGTCTGACACGTCAGACTGTATCGTAATATTCTCATTCCCTCTTTTTACATTTACAGATACTGAACCGCCTTTATTGGCATTAAGCTCATCTGTAATTTGGTCAAAGTACGTTACGTTTGTATTGTTGATGCCAACAATTTTATCTCCTTTCCTAAGCCCTGCCTTTTCAGCATTAGAACCCACTGCAACAGAATCTACAGCAACGCTGGTTAGTCGGGGTCTTATAAAATCTTTACCTTCTTTATCAAGTATTTCTTTTTTATCCTCGTCAGATAGTATAATATCTACAGGCTTTCCATCACGCTGTACTTTTACTTCATCGCCAAGCAGTATATCCAGTACCATCCTGTCAAAGCGTTCCTGGTACTTACCGTCAACGCTTATTATTTTATCACCGTTTCTAAAACCTACATTCTGCCCGGTTTCACCAAAAGAAAGCCCGTTTTGCTGTATCATTTCTGTAGATATATATTTTTTCCCGTAGGTAGAATATACAGCCGTATAAATAAACCATGCCAAAAGTATGTTTACAATAATACCGCCAAGCATAATTATAAGTCTTTGCCATGCAGGCTTGGAGCGAAACTCCCAGGGCTGGGGTTCAGTTTTCATCTGGTCGGTATCCATGCTTTCGTCTATCATGCCGCTTAGCTTTACATACCCCCCCAATGGAAGCCACCCTATACCCCATTCGGTATCTTTAATTTTCTTTTTAAATAATGCGAAGCCTGCATCCATAAAAAGGTAAAACTTCTCTACCCTTACCTTAAATATTTTTGCAGCTATATAATGCCCAAACTCGTGAAGTATTACTAATATTGATAGCATAAGTAATAACTGGGCAATCTGTACAACTATATCCATTCTTGTATTTTAATTTCTGTTTAATAAACGCACAAAAATAGTGTTTTCTGATTACTTACAGCCAATTTTAATTTTATTCGCCCCGGTTTTAAAAGTTTGTTAATAATCTGCAGTGGTATGTCAACTTTAGTTTTTGTAAGGTAAATTTGTTAAGGCAAATTTGGCTGTAGCATTTACAACAGATTTGTTCCTTATAAACCACACTGCTTTCTTGCAGCAGTTCACTAAAATTAAGACACCATGGCATCTCCACAATTATTTTCACTTTTACAGATAAAGAGCATAATATTAAAAAACCGCATAGTAATATCCCCTATGTGCCAGTACTCGGCTAAAGATGGCTTTGCTAACGACTGGCACATGGTACACCTGGGTGCACGTGCTATTGGCGGGGCATCGTTAATTATACAGGAAGCAACCGCAGTATCGCCCGAAGGGCGCATTACCCCCGGCGATTTAGGGATATGGAGCGATGAGCATATAGAAAAATATAAACAGATAGCAGAATTCATTTTACAGGAAAATGCTTTCCCGGGCATACAGCTTGCCCACGCGGGCAGGAAAGCCAGTAGGTCGGCACCTTGGCAGGGCAACCGCAAGTTAAGCGAAGGGGAAGAAGGGTGGCGCACGGTTGCCCCCAGCAGCATCCGCTTTTTTGAAGAAGAAGCCGAAGCCCCTATAGCATTAGACAAAGAAGGCATACAAAAAGTAATAGCCGACTTTAAGGCTGCCGCAAGGCGTTCGCGCGAAGCCTGCTACAAAGTTTTAGAGATACATGCTGCACATGGATATCTGTTACATCAGTTCCTTTCACCGTTGTGCAATGAACGTACAGATGAATATGGCGGTAGTTTTGAAAACCGCATACGCCTGTTACTGGAAGTGCTGGAAGCGGTAAAAGAAGAATGGCCTAACAACCTGCCGTTGTTTGTACGTATATCGGGTACGGATTGGGCAGAGGGTGGCTGGAATGTAGATGAGTCAGTTAAACTTTCTAAGATACTGAAAGAAAAAGGTGTTGATGTAGTAGACTGTTCATCGGGTGGTGCAGTAGCGCATCAGCAGATACCTAATGAACCTAATTACCAGGTGCCAATTGCCGAACGTGTTAAAAAAGAAGCAGGCGTTTGTACCGGGGCTGTAGGGCTGATTACCGAAGCACAACAAGCGGAAGATATTTTACAAAACGGACAGGCAGACCTTGTCTTCTTTGCAAGGGAATCATTACGCGACCCTAACCTTGCTTTGAATTTTGCCCGTGAGCTTAATGCAGATGTTACATGGCCAAAACAGTATGAACGCGCTCGCCTGGACTAACTTTTATTGAATATTTACATGAAAAAAATAAAAACAGCATTACTGTCATACGGTATGTCGGGCAAGGTGTTTCATGCACCTTTCCTGCAACTGCATGAGGGTTTTGAACTGACCGGAGCGTGGGAGCGCAGCAAGCATTTAATACAACAGGATTACCCGGAAGTAAAAAGCTATGCTTCTCTGGAAGATTTATTAAATGATGATATAGAACTGGTAGTAGTAAACACGCCCGTAGATACCCATTATGAGTATGCCAAAAAAGTGCTTGAGGCTGGCAAACACGCTCTTGTAGAAAAAGCTTTTACCACAACGGCTGCCGAAGCCGAAGAACTGAAAGCACTGGCACAGCAAAAAGGGCTTAAGCTGGCAGTGTACCAAAACCGCAGATGGGACAGCGATTTTAAAACGGTTAAGAGCGTGATCGATAAAAACCTGCTGGGCGATATTGTAGAAGCTGAATTTCATTTTGACCGATATAACCCGTTACTAAGCGCAAAGGTGCATAAAGAAACCAAAAACAGAGGCGCGGGTGTACTGCGAGATCTTGGTCCGCATATAATAGACCAGGCACTGTATCTGTTTGGCTTTCCCAAAGCAGTATTTGCAGATGTAAGGATAACAAGGGAAAAATCGGTAGTAGATGACTGGATAGATATACTGCTCTACTATCCTGAT
>JBQGDD010000448.1:0-5406 GCA_052038845.1 Dyadobacter sp.
AAATGGGAATGGAGCCTACCAGTTTAACCCGTACACTGAAGTCTATGGAAGAAAAAGGCCTTATAATACGTAAAAAAAATCCGGTAGATGGCAGGGGGGTTATTATACACCTCACTAAACTGGGTAAGGAAAAAAGGGAACTCTCTAAAGCAACGGTATTAAAATTCAATGATGTGGTAAGGCAGCGTTTATCTGAAGAGAAGCTGAACCACTTTATAGAAGTTTCCGAAACCATTAATGAGCTGATAGCTGACAAGCTGATATATAATGGAAATGAAAATGAGGAAACGGAAAATACAGCTAAAACTAACAGATAATAAAACAGTTGAACAGTAAACAAACTAAAAATATTACCATACATGAAACGCACTATTAAAAAGGCAGCCGTTATAGGTTCCGGTATTATGGGTTCTGCCATTGCAGCCCATTTTGCCAATATAGGTGTTGAGGTACTCTTACTTGACATTGTTCCAAAGGAACTTACCGATGCCGAACAAAAAAAAGGTCTTACCCTACAGGATAAAGCGGTAAGAAACAGGATAGTTAATGATCACCTTGCTAACTCCCTTAAATCAAAACCCTCCCCTATTTATCATCAAAAATTTGCATCAAGGATTTCTACCGGAAATACCGAAGATGATATGGCGAAAATAGCAGAGGCTGACTGGATTATAGAAGTCGTAATCGAAAAACTTGACATTAAGAAAAAAGTTTTTGAACAAATAGAAAAGTACCGTAAACCGGGAACACTCATTACCTCAAACACATCGGGTATTCCTATAAAATACATGAGCGAAGGCCGAAGTGAAGACTTTAAAAAGCATTTTTGCGGCACGCACTTTTTTAACCCCCCAAGATACCTTAAACTTTTTGAAATAATTCCGGGTCCTGAAACCTCTCAGGAAGTGCTGGATTTCTTGAATGAATATGGCGAAAAATTCCTCGGAAAAACATCTGTAGTTGCTAAAGACACCCCGGCCTTTATTGGTAACCGGGTGGGTATATATGGCATTATGAGCCTGTTTCATCAGGTTAAGGAAATGGGCTTAACTGTAGAAGAAGTTGATAAACTTACGGGTCCTGTAATTGGCAGGCCAAAGTCGGCTACGTTCAGGACGGTAGATGTAGTGGGGTTAGATACACTGGTACACGTTGCTAACGGTATTTATGAGAATTGCCCTGATGATGAAGTGCATGAGCTTTTTAAAGTGCCTGATTTCATCAATACCATGATGGAAAAAGAATGGCTGGGAAGTAAAAGCGGACAGGGTTTTTATAAAAAAGAGGGCAAAGAGATTCTGGCTCTTGATTTAGACACACTGGAATACCGCGCACAGAAAAAAGCTTCTTTTGCCACGCTTGAACAAACAAAATCTATAGATAAGCCCATAGACCGATTTAAGGTTTTAATAAAAGGCGAAGATAAAGCAGGTGAATTTTACCGTAAAAACTTTGCGGGTATGTTTGCATATGTAGCTAACCGCATAACCGAAATAACAGATGACCTTTATAAAATAGATGATGCCATGAAAGCCGGCTTTGGCTGGGAAAATGGCCCCTTTGAAATTTGGGATGCTATTGGTCTAGAAAAAGGCATCGAACTCATGAAAGCCGAAGGATTAGAGCCTGCGGCGTGGGTTAACGATATGATAGCATCAGGCAGTAAGATTTTTTATTCTGTGAAAGAGGGTAATACTTATTACTATGATATTGCTTCTAAATCGCAGAAGAAAGTACCGGGGCAGGATGCGTTTATCATCCTTAACAACATTCGCGAAAGCAAAAAAGTATGGAGTAACAGCGATGCTATAATACAGGATCTTGGCGATGGTATATTAAACCTTGAGTTCCAAAGTAAAATGAACACTATAGGCGGAGGCGTATTACAGGGTATAAATAAAGCGATAGACCTTGCTGAAAAAGAATATGACGGACTTGTTATTGGTAATCAGGCGGCTAACTTCTCGGTAGGTGCTAATATAGGTATGATATTTATGATGGCTGTAGAGCAGGAATATGATGAGCTTAATATGGCTATTAAAATGTTCCAGGATACGATGATGCGTGTGCGCTACTCCTCTATTCCTGTTGTTGTTGCCCCCCATGGTATGACACTGGGTGGTGGCTGCGAAATGAGTTTACATGCCGATAAGGTTGTTGCTGCGGCAGAAACCTACATTGGGCTTGTGGAGTTTGGCGTTGGGGTTATACCCGGCGGTGGCGGTTCTAAAGAAATGGCATTGCGCGCCTCTGATACTTTCAGGAAAAATGATGTGGAGCTGAATGTATTACAGGAATATTTCTTAACGATAGCCATGGCAAAAGTCTCAACTTCTGCCTACGAGGCTTTTGATACGGGTATTTTACAACATGGTAAAGATGTAATTGTAGTTAATAAAGACAGGCAGCTTGCCGAAGCCAAAAAGCATGCAAAACTGCTTGCCGATGCAGGCTATACACAGCCTGTAAAGCGTAAAGATGTCAAGGTGCTGGGCAAACAGGCACTGGGTATGTTCATGGTGGGAACTGACAGTATGGAAGCTGGAAACTACATCAGCGAGCATGATAAAAAGATTGCTAATAAACTTGCTTATGTAATGGCGGGTGGTGATTTATCTGAATCTACACTTGTAACAGAACAGTATCTTTTAGATTTAGAGCGTGAGGCATTCCTTTCGCTTTGTACAGAAAGAAAAACACTGGAAAGGATACAGCATATGCTTACTAAAGGGAAGCCGTTACGTAACTAAGTATTCAGATATCAGTATTGAGTATTGAGATATGCACAAAGTAGAAGATTTAAAGATTTGGCAGAAATCAATAGTATTAGCCAAACAAGTATATAAAGTAGTTGCCAGTTTACCTAACGAAGAAAAGTATGGTTTATCTTCTCAAATAAAAAGATGTGCAGTTTCAATTCCATCAAATATTGCAGAAGGTGCAGGCAGGAGTTCTAATAAAGAGTTTAAATATTTTTTGAGTATTGCAAATGGCTCAAGTTATGAATTGCATACACAGCTTATACTTACTTATGAACTAAATTTAATTGATAAACAATGTATTGATGAATTATTATTGCTAATCGTTGAAATTCAGAAAATGAATTATTCATTTCAAAAAAGTCTCGAAAATGTCTCAATTCTCAATACTAAAATCTAACAACTAAAAAAGATGAAAACAGCATATATAGTAAAAGCATACAGGACTGCGGTGGGCAAAGCACCAAAAGGTGTATTCAGGTTTAAAAGGCCTGATGAACTGGCAGCAGAAACCATTCAGCATATAATGAATGAACTGCCGCAGCTTGATAAAAAAAGAATTGATGATGTTATGGTTGGCAACGCCATGCCGGAGGCAGAGCAAGGTTTGAACTTTGCGCGCCTTATATCGTTAATGGGCTTGAAAATAGAAGATGTTCCCGGTGTTACGGTAAACCGTTACTGTGCTTCGGGTATAGAAACTATAGCTATGGCAACTGCCAAAATACAAAGCGGTATGGCCGACTGTATTATTGCCGGTGGTGCAGAAAGCATGAGTTATATACCTATGGGTGGTTACAAACCTGTTCCTGACTATAAAGCCGCCAAAAACGGCCATGAAGATTATTACTGGGGTATGGGGTTAACTGCCGAAGCTGTAGCTAAAAAATATAACGTAAGCCGTGAAGACCAGGATGCATTTGGTTATGAATCGCATCAAAAAGCACTTAAGGCTCAGGCAGAAGGAAAATTCGACAAGCAGATAGTGCCTATTACCATAGAGCAGGTTTATGTAGATGGTAATGGTAAAAAAGCAACTAAAAACTATACTGTTACTAAAGATGAAGGCCCTCGTGCCGATACTTCTCTGGAAGTATTGGGCAAACTGAAACCTGTTTTTGCCGCTGATGGTAGCGTAACCGCAGGTACATCATCGCAAATGAGTGATGGTGCAGCCTTTGTAATGGTTATGAGTGAAGAGATGATGAAGGAATTAAACCTTGAACCTATTGCAAGGCTTGTAAGCTATGCAGCAGCAGGTGTAGAACCGCGTATTATGGGTATTGGTCCCGTAAAGGCAATTCCTAAAGCATTAAAGCAGGCAGGCATGAAGTTGGATGATATTGAGCTTATAGAACTTAATGAGGCTTTCGCATCACAGTCATTAGCTGTTGTTAGGGAGTTAGGCATAAATACCGATATTTTAAATGTAAATGGAGGTGCTATTGCACTTGGGCATCCGCTTGGGTGTACAGGGGCAAAACTTTCGGTACAACTATTTGACGAAGCAAAACGACGTGGCAACAAATATGGAATGGTAACCATGTGTGTAGGTACAGGACAGGGAGCTGCGGGGATTTATGAGATTTTTTAAATAAGAGGATAAAAGAAAATAGATATAAGACAGCGGACTTTAATGACTGATTTTAAAAGGCATAACTTCAAAAAAATGAAGATTTGGCAGTCTTCTATGGAATTAGCAAAAATAGTTCTCAATATAACAGACACGTTCCCTGCTCAGGAAAAGTTTGGACTCAAAAGCCAAATGGACAGATGCTCATTTTCGATACCATCAAATATTGCTGAAGGTTCGAGCAGAACGAATAAATCATTCAGTCATTATATTGATATTTCATTGGGGTCATCATTTGAATTGCAAACGCAATTATTATTGGCGACACATAGAAAGTATATTTCAGAAGATATAAGTAAAGAAATTGAAAATAAGATCGAAGAATTTCAACGGATGACAATGGGATTTCAAAACACTTTAAACAACAATTAAGTATCTCTCATCTTTCATCTATAATCTCAATAATAATTATGCAAACAGAAGATAAACAAATAACGAGAGGCGGGCAATTTCTGGTTAAGGAAACCAAATGTGAAGATATATTCACACCCGAAGATTTTTCGGAAGAGCAGATTATGATGCGTGACTCGGTTAAAGAATTTGTTGACCGTGAAATTTGGCCTAACAAAGAGCGTTTTGAGAAAAAAGACTACGCCTTTACCGAAGAAACGATGCGTAAAGCTGGTGAACTTGGGTTTTTAGGTATAGCAGTACCGGAGGAATATAACGGTATGGGTATGGGCTTTGTTTCTACCATGCTGGTATGCGATTATATTTCGGGGGCTACGGGTTCATTTTCTACGGCTTTTGGAGCGCATACAGGTATTGGCACTATGCCGATAACACTATATGGTACAGAAGAACAGAAAAAGAAATACGTACCTAAACTGGCAACTGGTGAATGGTTTGGCGCATATTGCCTTACTGAGCCGGGAGCGGGTAGCGATGCTAATTCCGGTAAAACTAAAGCTGTTTTGTCTGAAGATGGGTCACACTACAAGATTACCGGACAGAAAATGTGGATATCTAACGCAGGTTTTTGTAATGTATTTATTGTTTTTGCCCGTATTGAAG
>JBQGDD010000449.1:0-3063 GCA_052038845.1 Dyadobacter sp.
CGTTTTATTTTACCTTTAAAGAAATTCATAAACGAATTACTCTTTAAAGCGGCAAAATCTTTAAGCTGCTGGTTATCTATAGTCCCTACACCCACACGGTAAAAAAGGTCGAGGCTGGTTTTTAGCTTAAAAAATGTTACAAGCTCATTTACTGTAGTTTCATTAAGCGTAATTTTCAGGTGGCGAAGTTTTCTTGTTAAGAGTTCCTTACCATCTTCGGCAATTTTCTTGGTATTTTCGTTTAGTACATTTTTAATTTTGTTCTTAGCACGGGAAGTAGTAACATAATCCAGCCAGTGAGAGTTAGGTTTTTGGTTTTGCGATGTAATTACTTCTACCTGGTCACCACTATTCAGTACATGATTTAGCGGAACCAATTCTCCGTTTACCCTCGTCCCTCTTGTTTTTACACCAATTTCTGAATGTATGCTAAAAGCAAAGTCAAGCGATGTAGCACCTTTTGGCAAAGACTTTATCTCTCCTTTTGGTGTAAACACATATATCTCTTTAGCGTAAAGGTTTAGCTTAAAGTCTTCAACAAAATCAACAGCATTACCCGATGTATTTTCTAAAGCCTCCTTAAGCAGGTTTAACCACGTTTCCAAACCGTGTTCCTCGCTATTGCCCTGTTTGTATTTATAGTGTGCTGCATACCCTTTTTCAGCTACTTCATCCATACGCTCACTGCGTATCTGTATTTCTACCCAACGCCCTTTGGGTCCCATTACAGTAATATGCAACGCTTCATAACCAGTAGATTTTGGCGAAGATATCCAGTCCCTTAACCTGCTGGGGCTGGGTCTGTAATGGTCGGTTACAATAGAGTATATTTTCCAGGCAAGGAATTTTTCTTCGTTTTGGTTGGCCTTATAAATAATACGCAGTGCGAATTTGTCATATACTTCATCAAAAGTTACACCCTGTGCCAGCATTTTCCTCCTTATGGAGTAAATAGATTTTGGACGGCCTTTTATAATATAATCTATGCCCTCGCTATCGAGCGATGATTTAAGCACCTGAGATATAGAATCGATATAAGCGTCCTGTTCTTCTTTGGTCTCTTTTAACTTGCTTACAATATCATTATACACTGTAGGCTCTGTATATTTAAGCCCAAGGTCTTCCAGTTGGTTTTTGATGTTATACAGCCCCAGCCTGTGTGCCAGGGGAGCATAAATATATAAAGTTTCCGAAGCTATTTTAGCCTGCTTATAATCTACCATAGACTCCATTGTCTGCATATTATGCAGCCTGTCGGCAATTTTTATCAGGATAACACGAACATCATCATTAAGCGTAAGCAGCATTTTTCGGAAATTCTCTGCCTGCATAGATATTTCCTGATCTGTCTTTACCTGTGCTATTTTAGTTAACCCCTCAACAATCTGAGCAATCTTAGGGTTAAACATCTTTTCAATATCCTCAACGGTAATATCAGTATCTTCAACCACATCGTGCAGCAGGGCAGAGGCAATAGATGTTGCGCCCAACCCAATTTCTGAAGCTACTATTTTAGCCACAGCAATAGGATGGAAGATATAAGCCTCCCCCGATTTTCTTCTTTGGTCTTTGTGTGCATCAACGGCAACATCAAAAGCTTTGCGTATAAGTTTTTTATCGTCTTCGCTTAGCGTCTGGTAGCTTATGCGCAGTAATTCCTTATATTCTTTGGCAATTGCCTTATTCTCCTGTTCAGTATCTATTTCTGTCATAGCCATCTTACAATAATTTTAAAAGTAGTGAAAATATTTATCAATAACAAGGTGCCAAAGGTGTATTCTCAAAGGAAATATAAGGGAAATAAACGCCTCAGTTTATGAGTATTTTTCGAGCAGTTTATGGTCAATTTTACGTTTTACCGCACGCCTGTAAAACAACATAACTAACGGAGAAAATATCCTGAAAACCGTGTTGGCAATGTGGGTGTCTCCCCACTTATATAATAAGGCAATATGATAGATGTTTTTAGGTATCTGATTTTTAGTAATAGTTTTATTATCATTTACCAAGCCAAACATAACCTTTAAGAAGTTTTCGAAATCAGGCTGGCCCTTGCTAAGTTTTACCCTGAAAACAATAATATCATCCGTATTATTAAAAAACCTATGATGCTTTAATACAGGCACTACAGCACTCTCACCCGGTTTCAGATGTAAAATTTTACTCCCATACCTTAAACCAAGTGTACCCTTTATGGCAAAAAACTCTTCAGTAAAGCGTGTATGAAAATGTACAGGGTTACCACCACCGGGTGTCAGACTTACTTCAAAAAGGGTATGTTCACCATTAGTATCAGCCGAGCTTTCCAGTATCTTGGTATATTCGCCGTTAATAGGGTTGTAATATGTTTTTACATCAGGCATTACAAAAATCCCCTTTGTCGTTTTGCTTCAAAAATCAGTATTGCGGCAGCTACAGATACATTCATAGAATCTATTTCGCCCTGCATGGGTATAATAATATTTTTCTTTGAAGCCTCCCGCCATGCATCAGACAATCCTGTTGCCTCAGTGCCTACTACCAATGCTGTAGGCGTAGTGTAATCCTGTGTATGGTAGGAAGTGGAGTCCTGCAGGGTAGCGCAGTATATATTTATATTCTTTGTTTTTAAAAAGGCTATAATCTCTTCGGTTGTGCCTGTGGCAATAGTATTAGTAAAAAGGCAACCTACGCTTGAGCGCACAATATTCGGGTTATATAAATCCCCTTTAGGGTTGGCTATAATTACAGCATCAAGCTTTGCGGCATCGGCAGTGCGTAAAAGTGCGCCAATGTTACCCGGTTTTTCGGGAGCTTCTGCAACTAATACTAATGGATTATCAGACAGCTCAAGATTATCAAGGGTTAGTGCTTTGTTTTTTGCCACAGCAATAATACCCTCGGTAGTATCACGATAAGCAAGTTTTTGATAAACCTCTTTGTTAATTTTTATTAGTTCCGTTTGTCTTCCGGCTATACTTTTTACCTCCTGCTCCGATAATAACTCAGGCAAAAACAAAACAGTCTCAATTTCATACCCTCCTTTTTTTGCCAGCATAATTTCCCGTTGACCTTCAATTAAAA
>JBQGDD010000450.1:0-5934 GCA_052038845.1 Dyadobacter sp.
GAGATCATGCTGCTTTTCGACCTTAACTTCCCGAAAAAAGTATCCCGTTCACCACGATTTTTCTAACCTAAAAGCGACATAAGAAATGAAGAAAATATATATCACCCTTAGTTTTATGCTCGCCACTATGGCAGTAACGGCACAAAATAAGGATACAGAAAAGGCAGATAAACTCTATAAACAAATGGAGTACCTTGATGCCGCTGATGCTTACTTAAAGGTAAAAAAGAAAGATGCCTATGTTTACAAACAGCTTGCAGAAAGCTATTATAATGTGTTTAACACTAAAGAGGCAGCCAAATGGTATGCAAAAGCGGTAGAGTCTAAACAGGATGCGGAAACCTATTACCGCTACGCGCAGATGTTGAAGGCAGAAGGAAAATATGAAGAGTCTAACAAACAAATGCAGGTGTTTGCCAAAATGGCCCCTAAAGACCAAAGGGCTATTATATTTAATCAGGATCCGGACTACCTGCCAAAGCTAAAAAGCCAGACGAAACTGTATGATGCTGCTTACCTTGATATAAGCGACGATAAATATTCTGACTTTGGCGCAGTACTGACTGATGACAACACACTGTACTTTACCAGCTCAAGAAATGTTGCACGCCGAACGTATGGCAGAAACGAAGAGCCATACCTTGATATTTACCAGGCCACCTATAATGCTAATGGTTCTATCAGTGAGCCGATACCTGTTACTGAACTTAACACTAAATACCATGACGGGCCTGTGGCTATAACTGCCGACGGCAACACTATGTACTTTGCCAGTGAGAGTTTTAAAGAAGGAGATTCTGAAAAATCGGGAAAACAGAGAAACAGCCTTATTTATCTTTTTAAAGCTACTAAACAAAACGGTAAATGGGGCAATGTACAGTCGCTTCCGTTTAATGATAAAAAGTGGTCTACCGGCAACCCTGCCATCAGCAAAGACGGTAAAACGCTTTATTTTGCATCGAACAGGAAAGGCTCTATGGGTGGTACCGACATCTGGAAAGTAGAAGTAAAGGGTAATAACAGCTACGGTGAGCCTGTAAATCTTGGCAAAAAAGTAAATACTGAAGGCAATGAAAACTTCCCCTATATAACGGATGATAATAAACTGTTTTTTGCTTCGGACGGAAGGAAGGGGTTTGGTGCTTATGATGTATTTATGATAGACCTGAATAAAGAGGGTGAGGCTATAAATTTAGGAGAGCCAATCAATACTGAAAAAGATGATTTTAGCTTTAGCTTCAGTACCAAAAACAATATCGGTTTCTTTTCCAGCAACCGCGACGGGGTTGATAACCTTTACCTTGCCACCCCAATATGTGGTGTAGAGGCTATTGTAACAGTAAAAGACGCTAAAACAGGAAAGCCTTTGGCATCTTCTTCAGTTGCAATACTTGATGACAGGGAAAATGTTATTGAAACACGCACCACCAATGCTAATGGTTTAATATCTTACAGTGTGGACTGCAATACAAAATATTTTATTACCGCATCGGCAGACGGGCATGAAACAAAAACATTTCCTGTTCCTGCTGCAAAAGGCGGTGATGTAAATGTTTCGGCAGACCTTGACCCGATAGAAAATATAATTGTTGACGGGGTAGTAATGCTAAAAGATATTTATTTTGAGTATGACAAGAGTAATATTACCAAAGAGGCAACTTTTGAGCTTAACAAGCTGGTACAGGCCATGAAAACAAAACCTGATATGGTAATTATGGTAAAAGCCCATACTGATAACAGGGGCAGCGATGCTTATAACCTTACCCTATCTGATAACAGGGCAAGGGCGGCTGTACAGTATGTAATTTCTCAAGGTATAGCCAAGGAACGCATTTCGGGTAAAGGCTACGGAAAAAGCGAACCTAAAATTGACTGTGGCGAAAACTGCACGGAAGAGGAACACGCTGCCAACAGGCGTACAGAGTTTCTTATCGTAAAAAAATAAAGGTTTACTATATTACTTATATAAGGGGTTTGCTGTTTGTTCGGCAAGCCCCTTTATGTTTTTTAATTGTAGCCAAAATATTATGAAAACTTTAAGTAAGCCTTTAACCTCCCTTTCTTAAATTTACCATCAAGAAACCATAGTAGTTATGCCTATAAAACTAACTGAAATAGAAAGGGTTAAAACTATTTCAAAAGAAGACTTCTACAATAATTATGTTCAGAAGCAGAAGCCACTGGTAATAGAAAAGCTTGCTGAAGGATGGCCTGCACTGGAAAAGTGGCGTTTTGAATATATAAGGGAAGTTGCAGGAGATAAAACCGTACCACTGTATGATAACAGACCAGTTTCGCATGAAGATGGCTTTAACCAGGCGCACGCCGAAATGAAAATGTCTGAATATTTAGATATGCTTGAAGCAGGGCCTACAGACTACAGGATATTTTTATACAACCTTATGAAGGAAGCACCTGTGCTTCAGCAGGATTTTAACTGGCCTGATATGGGTTTAAAGCTTATAAAGCAACTGCCAATGCTTTTTTTTGGTGGTGAAAATTCAAAGGTTTTTACCCATTACGATATTGACTATTCTAATATATTCCACTTTCATTTTCATGGCAAAAAGCGCTGCATATTATTTGCCCCATCACAAACACCCTATCTTTATAAAGTGCCGCACTCATTAATTTCGAGAGAAGATATTGATTTTGACAATCCTGACTTTGAAAAATGGCCTGCACTTGAACACGCTGAAGGGCTTGTTGCCGATTTAGAGCATGGCGAGGCTTTGTATATGCCTGAGGGTTACTGGCATTACATGAAATATGTAACTCCGGGATTTTCTATGAGCCTTAGGGCATTGCCAAGAAAATTCAGTAACCTGTCTAAGGCAGCTTATAATATTTTTATAATGCGGTATTATGACAACTTTATGCGCCGTTACAAGGGTCAGGCATGGATAGACTATAAAAATGAGCAGGCAGTTATAAGAACCCATAAAAACTTAAACATACCCGTATAAATCAGAGTCCCGCCTTAATGAGCGGGATTTTTTTATCTTTACCGCACTTACCTATCTATTATGAAGCCTGTATTTACCCTTGAAAATGCCAAACGGAAAATGGAACAGTTTTGTGCCTACCAGGACAGGTGCCATCAGGAAGTTGTGCAGAAACTAAAAGGCTACGGAATAGTAAATGAGGAAGCCGATAATGTTATTGTACACCTGATAGCATTTGATTTTTTGAATGAAGAACGTTTTGCCCGAAGTTTTGCAAGAGGTAAATTCAGGATTAAAAGCTGGGGAAAAGTCAGGATTGTAAACGAGCTTAAAGCACGTAACATATCTAAGTACAATATTGATAAAGGCTTAAGTGAAATTGATGATAAAGATTATGTAAACACATTTCACTCTGTAGCTGAAAAAAAATGGGAAAGTCTTGGCGATAATAGTATTATCATAAAAAAGAAAAAGACTTTTGATTTCTTAATCCGTAAGGGATTTGAGACCCATTTAATATACGATAAAATTAACGATTTACAGCAGACTGATATTTCATAATATTTTGTTAAATTAGCATTACCCGAATTTCCGCTAAAAAACTTATTTATGCAATTTATCTTCCGTCTGTTACTACTATTGTATCCAGTAGTTTTATTATCACAATCCGGTAACTATGACTTTAAAGAAGCTGAAAATAAAAGCAGGCAACTTATTTATATTTACCCTGACAGTGCCCTTACCATAATTAAAAAGACGCTTGCACAAAAGGGCAATATACATGACACTATTAAAGGCAACAGCTATAGCTTATATGGCATGTACTATGGTATGACCGGAAATCCGGATTCTTCACTTTACTATTTTAAAAAGGCATTGGGCTATGTAGAAAAGTATCCCCGTATACACGTACGTGTATTGAACAACACCGGTATAGCGTACAGGAACAAGGCAGACTATAAAACATCTATAAAATATTTAAACCAGTCGTTAGCCATTAATAAGCAAATGGATAACAAAGTTGGTATAGCTATGGTTTACGGAGAGCTTGCCTCTAACTATAACTATATGCTGGAGTATGATAAATCTATAGACTACCTGCTTAAGTCGATAGCAATATTTAAGGCAGAGAATAACACCCGGCAGCTTGTTGCAGTAAAGCAAAAACTTGCAAACACCTATTTGGGTACCGAAAATTATGCCTTTGCCATTGATCTTTATAAAGAGTGCCTGCCTCAGTTTTTAGAAATCGGGATGGAAAAAAATTATTACCTGACCCTTGTAAACCTGGGTGAGGCATATATCAGGACAGATAAACTTGACCTTGCCAAAGCGGCACTGAATGAAGCAGCGAAGGGGCTTGCAAGATTTGGGGACAAAGAATTGATTGGCATTACATACTCTAAAATAGCGGATATAGAAAAACAGGAAGGAAATACGACATTGGCAGCCCTTTCATACCAAAAAGCTATAGATAATCTTACCGAAGCAGGTTCAAGCCGAATTGTTAGGATTGGTGCTGAATACCTTAGCTTTTTATATAATAATAAGGAGTATAAAAAAGGCGCTGAAGTACTTAAAAAAATTGAAGCTGCAAATAAATATGAGTCTGCTAACGCAGAGGATAAAATGATGTATGAGCTTGCACGTGCTGATATATATAACAGGACAGGTAATGAAAAGGCTGCTATACTGGGATATAAAAATGCCATATTTATAATGGACACTATTAGGGCAGCAGACACCAAGAGGGCTGTAAATGAAACCCAGGCAAAATTTCAGACAGAACTGCAACGTGAAAAAAACGTAGCCTTACAGGCAAAGAACGATGCTTTGGAAAAAGTGATAGTTTTAGAGAAGAAATTTATGTTTCTGTATATTAGTATAAGTATAGCGGTATTGGTTATTATTTTGGCATTGCTGCGCACTGCAAGATTAAAAAGCAAGCTACAGCAGGAAGAAATTAAACGTGTGGAAACCGAGAAAGACCTTATAATACAGCAAAACGAGCATGAGCATGAGTTAAACAAAACTCAGAGAGATGTAATAGAGGAAAAACAAAGGGAGCTTACATCTTCTGCATTACGAATGGCAAATTACCAGGATAACATTTTCGAAATAATAGACCGTTGTGAGAAAAAGGAGTTTAAATCAGCAGAAGATGTAAAGAAAGAGCTTCTGCACCTCTCTAAGCAAAAAGATTACTGGAAACAGTTTGAAACAAGGTTCAACTCGCTACACCCTGAATTTGGCAACAGGCTTTTAAATAAGTTTCCTAAACTTACTAAAAATGACATTGAGTTTTGTTCCCTTTTAAAGCTTAACCTTTCTAACAAGGAAATAGCGTCACTTTTACAAATTTCTCATGAAAGTGCCATCACAAAAAAATACCGTATCAAAAAGAAAATGGATATTATTAATGACGCAGATTTTGAGAGATTAATAACAGAGATTTAACCGTGTCTACCTTATTAATTGATAATATTAGAATCACATAGCTGATAACCAGCATTTTGATGATTCATAAATATTACTTTGTCTATACTTTGTCTATTAACGTTTTGTTAACTATTGTCTAAATTTTGATTTACTTTGTCCCAAGAATTACATCAGATTAATAATTCCCCCAATTAAATAATTTAAATACTTTACTAATGACTATGTAATGCTAAACAAATAAAGGTAACAACTAAGCCCCCGGTTTTGCCTATTTAATCAATAAATATGCCCCCAAATTTATTGATTGATCAAAGACGGATACTGTAAATCATATATTTTTTATTACTCTGATTATCAGATAGCTTGACAATTTCTATTCTCGTTAATAAAAACTTAAATCAGTCTTAAAATTTAACAAAATAATATTTTTAACATATAATAATATTATATACATTTGCACCCGCAACCAAAAATAGTTATGCCCCCCATAACTACCTAAATTTTAAATTATTACTAAAATGAAAAAAACACTATTTTTTTTGTTAATGCT